>JAFYUG010000126.1 GCA_017558545.1 Oscillospiraceae bacterium
ACCCTTTCTATGCACGATGCAAAGACCACTCCCAACGCTGTTTACATGCAGAGCTGGATCGACAAGATCTACGAAGCTACCAACGGTGCTGTAAAAATCACCCTTTATGATAGCTCCACCCTGTCCGCTGCTGCTGACATCGGCGTTAACGTAACCGAAGGCGCTGTTGACATCGGCTGGCTCTACACCTCTTACTATGCAGGCCAGTTCCCCCTCTCCGACGTTATCAACCTGCCTTTCCAGGGCTTCGGCGATCCCATTGTTTCCACCAACACTCTTTGGGACCTCTATGGCGAATATGAAGAGATCCAGAACGAGTGGGCTGGCTACAAGCTCCTCATGCTCTACGGTAACCCCGGCATGATGTTCGCATCCTCCGATGCTCCCATCACCAGCGTTGCTGATCTGGCTGGCCGCTCCATGCGTTGCCCCGCCGGTGCTATCACCGACCTGCTCACCACTTGGGGTGCTTCTCCCATCACCATGGCTCCTCCCGAGATTTATGAGTCCATCGAAAAGGGCGTTATCTCCGGCTACATCTTCGAGCCCTCCGGAATCACCAACTTCTCCCTCGAAGAAGTTACCAAGTACTACACCGATCTGCCCATGTATGATGGTCCCTTCGCTCTCATCATGAACCTCGAAGCTTGGAACAGCCTCCCCGCTGAGTACCAGGAAATCATCGATGGTCTCTCCGGCAAGGAAGCTTCCCTCGGCGCAGCTCAGGCTTTCGCTGATGCTGTTAACGTAGCTCGTGAAGACATCGTTGCTGCAGGCGGCGAGTTCGTCACCGTTTCCGACGAAGCTAAGGCTGAGTTCGCAGTTGAGGCCGACATCTATGCCGGCACTTGGGCTGAGCAGCAGTCTGCCAACGGCTTTGACGCCGCTGCTTTCCTTGCTCGCGCTAAGGAAATCGCTGCTTCTTACGCAGGCTAATTATTTATTAAAATATTAGCAAAATATTTATATCCCACCACGCTTTAGGGCGTGGTGGGTTTCTAAATTTGCCGAATTCTCCTTCTGATGGAGAAAAACGGAAAGGATTTATCTACATATGACTGCACTTACTATAGGTATTCTTGGAATTATTGTATTCCTCTTTCTGATATTCATGGGTATGAATATCGGACTTGCACTGCTTATGGTTGGTTTTGTGGGATATGCTGCTATTGTTAACCCCAAGGCTGCCATGGCCCTGCTTCGCACTGACCCTTCCACTCAAGCAAGCACTTATTCCTTCATGGTTGTTCCTTTGTTCATCCTGATGGGTAACTTTGCTTATCACGCCGGTCTTTCCAGCGGTCTTTATGACTGCGCCAATAAATGGCTCAACTGGATGCCCGGTTCTCTTGCCTGCGCTACTGTTGCTGCCTGCGCCGGCTTTGGTGCAATTTGCGGCTCCAATGCTGCAACCTGCGCCACCATGGGTACCATTGCAATTCCCGAGATGCGTAAGTACGGCTATAATGACCGTCTTGCCACCGGCCCTGTTGCTATGGGCGGTACTCTTGGTATTCTCATTCCTCCCAGCACTCCCATGATTATTTACTGCATTATCGTCGAAGCTTCCATCGGTAAAATGTTCATGGCCGGTATTATTCCCGGTGTTCTGATGGCCGTTCTCTCTATGGCCACCATTATCTTCATGGTTGCTACCAATAAGTCTCTTGCTCCCAAGGGTGCTAAGTACACTTGGATCGAGCGCCTTGTTTCCCTCAAGGGTCTTATCGGCGTTGTTATTCTCTTCGGCGCTGTTCTTGGCGGCATGTTCTCCGGATGGTTCTCCGTAAACCAGGCTTCTGCAATCGGCGCATTCCTCGCCTGCGTCATCATGGGCGTTAACATGGTTATTCGCCATGAGTTCACCTGGAAGGCTTTCTGGCTTAAGTTTAAGGCCGCTATGTGGTCTTCTATTCAGACCTTTGCAATGACCTTCCTCATCATCATTGGCGCCAGCGTATTCTGCAAATTCCTCACCATTTCCACTCTTCCCACTGTCCTTGCCGACTTCATTGGTGGACTTAACGTTTCCAAGTATGTCATAATTCTTCTTATGACCATCGTCTACCTCTTCCTCGGTATGATTATGGACGAGCTGCCCATGATAATGCTTACCATTCCCATCTTCTGGCCCATCGTAAAGGAACTGGGCTTCGACATGATTTGGTTTGGTATTTACGTTATCATGTCCATGGAACTTGGTGCAATTTCTCCCCCTGTTGGACTTAACTGCTTTATCATCTCCGGTGTTACAAAGGACATTCCCCTTGGAACTATCTACAAGGGTGCATTGCCTTTTGTTCTTACGATTTTCGTGGGTATCGCGCTTATAACCGTGTTCCCCGACATCGTAACCTTCCTCCCCAATCTTCTGAAGTGAGGTGCTGAATATGGAAAAAGTTAAAAAGATCAGCGCCGGCATGGAGAAGTTCACCACCGCCGTTGGATATTTCAGTTTCTTCTGCGTTCTCGTTATGATGCTCATGAACGTCGGCGACGTTGCGCTCAACAAGATCTTCAATAAGAATATTATTGGTGCTTATGAGATCACTCAGCGCCTTCTGATGTGTGCAGTTTTTGCTTCCTTTGCATATGCGCAGAGCAAAAAGGCTCATATCAACATGACCATTATCATCGAAAAGCTGCCCAGAGCTCCCAGATTCATTATTTTCACTCTGATGAGTCTTCTTTCCATTGCTGCTGCTGCCGCAATGACATGGGCTGCTTATCTTCAGACTCTTGACTGCATTGCAAGAAACTATGTCACCGAGGTTTTGTATATTCCTCTTTGGCCCTTCTATGTTGTCGAGATTATCGCCATGGCAATATTCACTGTAACCATTCTTTATGATACCATCCTTTATGTTATCGCAATTGCACGCGATGATTATGCTGAGATGATTCAGAAGGATTGGACCTAAGCCATAAACAAAATTTTAAGAGGTGATTTCGCTTGGAAATCACCTCTTTTTTTATCTTATTTTGAAGCTATACTCAGTCCACTCCTTGTATTCTTCTCCAACGCGGATAATAGGAGAGGGGAAGTGGGGATTATTTATGGCATCGGGGAAATGCTGAGTTTCAAGACAAATGCCATGATGTTTTCCGTATATTGCGCCATCCTTGCCATTGCGTTTAGTCAAAAATCCTGATGTATAAACCTGCAAACCTTCAAGAGATGTTTTGCAGCTTAACTCTATACCTGTTTCTTCAGAATATAGAGTTGCGGCAGGGGAGGAAGACAATACAAAATTATGATCTATGCCTTCGGTGGAAGTTCCGCTGAGAGATGTTAGCGCAAAATCCAGGCTATTTTCCTTAGAGAAATCAAGAGGAGTGTTTATTATAGGAGCAAATTCTCCCGTGGGAATATTTCCGTCTCTGCAAGGGGTGTAACTCTCCGCTCCAAGAGTGAGTAACTGCTTGTTAATTGCACCGGAGCCTTGTCCTGAAAGATTGAAATAAGCATGGTTAGTTAGATTAACTATAGTATCCTTATCGCAGGATGCACTGTAATCAATGCGAAGAGTGCTGTTAACAAGAGAAAATGTTGCAGCTGCCTTCAAATTGCCGGGATAACCCTCATCTCCATCGGGAGATTCAATTGAAAATGTAACGGAATTTTCGGTGCAGCTGAAATTCCAGCATTTATGACTAAAGCCTTCTATACCGCCGTGAAGCTGATTTTCTCCCTCGTTGGCATTAAGCTTATATTCTTTGCCGTTGATTGAAAATTTGCTGCCGCTGATTCTGTTAGCATTTCTGCCAACGGTAGCACCAATATATCCATCATTAGTCATATATTCTTCTGCGGTATCATATCCAAGGCATACATCTACCATATTGCCGCTTCTGTCAGGCACTCGAAGAGCTCTTATAGTCGCACCTAAGGAGATAAATTCAGCTTCTATATGACCGTTATTAAGTTTTATCAAATATACGGGTTTATTATTAACTTCGCCAAACAATTTAATAGATGCCATTATTAAGCCTCCTTTTTTAGTTAAGCTATTATACCATGAATATAAAAGAAAACAAATACATCTTTGCTTGATTAAATAGCTAAATAGGTGTATTATTATGAAGATATAAATACTTCGGAGGTAAATAATGATTAAAGATATACTTTCCGGATATAAGTCATCCATGCCTGATGGTGTCCATACTGAGCTTAGAGCTCAAATGAACCGAAACAGGGCCGTTGTGCTTATGTCCGGTAATATAATTAGAAACGAACGCGAGGATATATCCGGCGTTTCCGCAAGAAGCTATAAAAACGGCGTATATGGTTTTGCCTCCATGGCTGAAATCAGCGATGATGCCGTTAAAAAGGTTCTCAAGGCTTCTTTGGAAAATGCTGAGTTTCTTGATAAGCATATTTCTAAAAACAGAGAAATTTTCCCCGCTCTTCCCGACGGAAGATTTATGAGAGATATTTCCATGCCCGACCCCGAGCAGAAGATATATGTTGAAATCCTTCGCATGATGGATGATTACATTGAAAAGAATTGTCCCGGACTTGTAAGCCGTATGCTTATGGCCACCAGTAACGGAGTTGAAAAGCTTCTCGTTTGCTCCGATGGACATGATATTCACGATGATATAACCCGCAGCCACATTAAGTTTAAGCTTACTGCTATGGGCAATAGCGGTAATCCAGTTGATTTGGCCGGATCTTTTGGCGGCTATGGCTCCATGCTGGAAATAGCCAACAATATGGAAGGCCTATATCGTCAGGTTGATGGCGTATATGAGCGTCTTATGGATAAGCGCAGCGGCATTCATCCCGAAGCCGGTATTAAAACCGTTGTTATGGGCTCCACCATGGCCGGTATTTTGGCTCACGAAGCAGTTGGCCACACCGTTGAAGCTGATTTGGTTATGGGTGGCAGTGTAGCCAGACCCATGCTTAATAAGCAGGTGGCTTCTGAGCTTGTCAGCCTCACAGACTTCGCCAACACTGCTTATGGCCAGCAGACTCCTCAGCCCATATATGTTGACGATGAGGGCACTCCAGCCAAGGATGCAGAAATTATTAAGAATGGTATCCTTGTTGGCTACATGAATAGCCGCGAAAGCGCACAGAGATTTGGTGTTGAGCCTTGCGGCAATGCAAGAGCCTGGCTTTTCTCCGATGAGCCTCTCATCAGAATGAGAAATACCCTCATTTTGCCCGGAAAGGATAAGCTGGAAGACATCATTTCCTCTGTTGATGACGGATACTATCTTCTTGATTATAATAACGGACAGGCTGACACCACCGGTGAATTTATGTTTGGTATCTGCTCCGGTTACGAGATTAAAAACGGTAAGCTTGGCCGTCCTATTCTTGATACCACCATCACCGGTATGGCATTCGATATGCTTAAAACCGTTGATATGGTTTCCGATACCATAAATTGGACCAGCAGCGGCACCTGCGGCAAAAAACAACCTATGGCCGTTGGCATGGGTGGTCCCGCCCTCAGATGCAAAGTTATGATTGGAGGACGCTAAAATGGAAAATCTTAAAAATGTAGCATTCTCCGCTCTTGAAGCGCTTAAAGCACGCGGCGCCCAGCAAGCAGCTGTTTCTGCAAGTTTCTCCGAAACAAAGGAATTCAACGTTGATGGCGGCGAATTTTCCCTTTTCCGCACTCTTTTTGATAATTCTCTTTCTCTCACCGCCGTTAAAGATGGCAAAAAGGGAAGTATAGGCGTAAACCATTTCGATACGGAAACCATAAATTCCGCAGCGGATAATTGCATTGCCTCCGCCGAAGCATCAGAAGCCGATGATAACTGGGAATTTGGCCCCGATGCCGGTGAACATAGTTTTGAAGACGGCATCACCGAGCCGGATATGAACCTTTTCTTCCGGCGCTGCCAGGAGCTTGTTGAAACTATTAAGTCCGATTTCCCCAAGATTATGATTGAGCAGCTCATTGCCTCTCATAACACATTGTCCACGGTCTACATTAATACCAATGGTACTGTATTTGAGAGAAAATCCGGTCTTTATAACCTTATGATAATGTTCTCCGGCCATGAAAATGGCAAAGGCTCTTCTTTCTTCGGTACAGGTTTCAGCACATGTGACCTTAGCATGGCATTTATTGATCAGGCTTCTCTTAAGAGAGATTTGGCCGATGTTGAAAAACAGATTGATACTGTTCCCGTTTCCGGTAAATTTGAGGGAACTATACTTCTGTCTCCCGGCTGTCTTGGCAATGTTCTTTACTATGGACTTAGCAATTTCGCAAATGGCAATGCAGTTAATGCAGGCACCAGCCTTTGGAAAGATAAGCTTGGTGAAATGGTTGCAGATGAGCGCCTGACAATTAGTCTTGCACCTCGCAGCGAAGAAATAGTATGCGGCGATAGATGGACCGGCGACGGTTATCTCTGTGAAGATTTTGAACTCATCAAAGAAGGCAAGCTCAATTCCTTCATTATGGATAAATATTTCTCCAACAAAACCGGCTTTGAGCGCTCAGGAAACTACTGCGTTGGTAATATGATAGTCCCCGCAGGAACCACCCCTCTCAGCGAGATTATTGCCGGTATTGACAGAGGTCTTATGGTTGGAAGAATTTCCGGCGGCAATCCTTCTTCTTCCGGCGATTTCTCCATGGTTGCTAAAAATAGCTTCATTATAGAAAACGGAAAAATCGGCGATGCTGTCAGTGAGGTTATGATTAACGGCAATCTTGCTGAGCTCTTTAAAAATATTCGTGATATTTCCAAGGAAAAAGAGCCCGACGGCAGCTGCAGCCTGCCCTGGATTGCCTTTGATGGTGTCACTATTAGCGGAAAATAAATTAATTATAAACCGAGCAATTAATTTTGCTCGGTTTATTTTGTTAATATATAAATATTTATTGATGAAATACTGTTAAAATGCTATTCTTAAAGTACAAATTTTAACGAGGTGATTTAATTGAGCTTCAAATTGGAAATATGCTGCGGAAGCGCCGATGATGTATTTGCAGCCGCCGAAGCGGGTGCTCATAGATGTGAGCTTAATTCATCTCTATTCCTTGGAGGACTTACGCCAAGCATAGGCCTTGTAAGAGAAGCAAGGAAAGCACTCATACCTATTATGGCTATGATACGTCCTCGTGATGGCGGTTTTTGCTACACCTCTCATGAGTTTGAGTCTATGATTTTGGATATGGAAGCGTTTATTAGCGAAGGTGTTGAAGGCTTTGTTTTTGGCATTCTCAATCCTGACGGAACTGTTGACACAAATAGATGCCGAATCCTTTGCGAGAAGGCAGGGGATAGGGAAAAGGTGTTTCATAGAGCATTTGATGTTGTACCCGATTGGCGAAAAGCCATGGATGAACTTATAGAGCTGGGATTTAGCCGCATTCTCACAAGCGGACAAGCTGCTTCTTCCATAGAAGGTGCCGATACAATTAAAGAAATGCTTGAATATGCAGCAGGCCGAATTGAGATATTGCCCGGAGGCGGAATAAGACCTCACAACATTAAAACTCTGATTGAAATAACAGGATGCACACAAGCTCATGCTTCAGCAGGCAGCATTAGAAAGGATACTTCCTGCGCTTTTAATACTGCTGTTCATTTTGGCCCCCTCCCCGATATGCCGGAGGATGAGTATAAAGTTACCGATATAGAAAAAGTTAAAGCTTTGCTGAATAATATATAAATCACTTTTGGAGGTTTAGATATGAAAAAATGCACCGATCTTCGCTCTTGCATAGAAATGCTCAAGGAAATTCCCGGACAGCTTATTGAAACCAATATCGAGGCTGACCCCCATGCCGAAATTTCCGGTGTTTATCGCCATGTTGGCGCAGGCGGCACTGTAATGCGCCCCACAAAGCAAGATGGCCCTGCAATGGTTTTCAATAATGTAAAAGGACATCCCGGCGCAAGAGTATGCACCGGCATTCTTGCAAGCAGAAAAAGAGTTGGCTATATTCTTAATGAAAAGCCTGAAAGACTCGGTTTCAAGCTTATGGAGGCCGTTTCCAATCCTATTCCTCCTGTTGAAATTCCCAACGAAAAGGCTCTTTGCCAGCAGGTTGTGCACCTTGCAAGCGACCCTGATTTCGATGTTAGAAAGCTTGTGCCCGCTCCCACCAACACAGAAGAGGATGCAGGCCCTTATATCACTATGGGTCTTTGCTATGCCACCGACCCCGAGACTGGCGAAAAGGACATCACCATTCATCGTCTTTGCCTGCAGGGCAAGGATATAATCTCCATGTATTTTGTTCCCGGCGGACGTCATCTTGACATTTTCCGCGAGAAATACGAAAAGATGGGTAAACCTATGCCTATTTCTATCTCCATAGGCGTTGACCCCGCAATCTGCATTGCTTCCTGTTTCGAATCTCCCACCACTCCCTTGGGATATAATGAGCTTGATTGCGCCGGCGGACTTCGCGGTGAGGGCGTCGAGCTTACCAAGTGCCTCACCATCGATGAGCTTTGCATTGCAAACTCTGAATATGTTCTCGAATGCGAGCTTATGCCCGGAGAATATATCCGCGAGGATATTAATACCAATACCGGCTTTGCAATGCCCGAATTCCCCGGTTATATCGGTGCAGCCCTGCCTCAGGTTCCCGTGCTGAAGGTAAAGGCTGTTACAACCCGCGAAAATCCCATTATGCAGACCGTTATCGGTCCTTCCGAAGAACATGTCAGCATGGCCGGTCTGCCCACAGAGGCCAGTATTTTGCTTATGGAGAAGCGCGCTCTTAATGACTTTGTTCAGAACGTCTACTGCGCTCCTTTTGGCGGCGGTAAATATGATGCGGTTATTCAGGTAAAAAAAGTTGCTCCCATTGATGAGGGCAAGCAGCGTCAGGCAGGACTTATCGCTTTTGCCGCATTCAGAGAGCTTAAACATGTCTTCCTTGTAGATGAAGACGTTGACCTTTTTGATGTTAACGATGTTATCTGGGCTATGACCACCAGATTCCAGGCCGATGTTGACATGATACCCATCCCCGGTGTCCGTTTGCATCCTCTTGAGCCCTCCAGCGATCCCGACTATTCATTCTCCTGCCGCCATCACGGATGCGCCTGCAAGGCCATATTTGACTGCACCGTACCCTTCGATTTGAAGCATCGTTTCAAGAGATGCAAATTTATGGATATAGACATGGAGAAGTGGGCAGATGTACTCTAAGTTTTATGCGCAAGCAGGGAAGGGCAAATATATAATCAGAGCCACAGCAACATTTTTAGGCTCAGATATCTCCGTTTCCGTTGGGGGAGGAACGCTTGAACATATTGGCGCAGTTTCTCTTGGTGTATATGAGCCCGTACGCGACAGCGCAACATTGAGCACCATATCCGTGCACACCCATAGAGATGACGCTGTGGCATCCTATTTTGCAAAGACTATATCAAAAGAGTTAAAATGCACGGTTTCTGCAACCGCCGGTATTCATATTGATGACGCAACAGAAGACGAAATTAA
>JAFYUG010000127.1 GCA_017558545.1 Oscillospiraceae bacterium
CATAGCCCGCTATGCGCCTTTAAAAAAAGAAAAAACACTCTAAAAAAGTTCTATAAAAATTTCAAGGACATAAATTTAAACAACTTCTAAGCGGAAAGGTCAAAGCCAAGAATTTGGCAATAATATAAATTCTGACACAAATTTTGCCTGTCATTCTATATTTGCAAAGTCATTGGCTCATTTTGCTTTTCGCCACCCGCGTGGCATAAACTTTGTCTATGCTGCACGCGACTAATGGCTGCAAAACTCACCGATAACAAAACGGAGTTTTGTCATTCTGAGCAAAGCGAAGAATCTCTCCAAATTAGATATTTCGCTACGCTCAATGACAAAGACGGCAAGGGGCATTGAGAAATTCAAAAAAACAAGTTCCTCTATAACCCAACCTTAGATTTCCTTGAGCTCGCTGTAGAGTCTTTGCATGGGAAGACCCATCACATTGAAGTATGAACCCACGATATTGGACATTCCAATGTAACCAATCCACTCCTGGGCGCCATACGAACCGGCCTTGTCCATAGGCCTGTACTTGGCAATGTAATAATCGATCTCGTCATCGGTAAGCTGAGCGAAGGTGACATCGGACTGCGCCACAAAACAGCGCTGACTGTCCTTGGTGGTTATTGCAACACCCGTGAATACCGAGTGCGTCTTGCCCGACATATTGCGCAACATACGGCGCGCATCGGCCTCATCAACCGGCTTGCCCAGCGCCACGCCGTCGAGCCATACCATGGTATCGGCAGTAATGACCAGTTCTTCTGCAGCCATTACAGGACGATAGGCCTCGGCCTTTTTCTTTGAGATATGAAGAGGGATATCACCACCCTGAAGCTCGGGCGGGAAAGACTCATCCACATCGGGCAATGCACGGACCTCGAACTCAACATCAAGCCCCGCAAGAAGTTCCCTGCGACGCGGCGACGCCGACGCAAGAATCACTTTGTATTTCTTTAGATTATCTAACATAGTATATTATTAAAGGTGAAAACGGAAAACTTGTGCAAACGAGCGAAAGCCAAGGTTCAAGCCCACAAAGTGGGGTTAAAACGGAGAACTAAAGAAAGCTAAAGGACATTAAGGTAAACTGATATTTTTCCTCTTGGCCCTTTTAGCCTTTTTAATAAACACGCTTTGGCTTTAGATAAAATGCGCGAGTACAAGGCTTGCGTGGTGATATAACACCGGAGTTTACTTGAAGTAAATGAGGATTTATAGCACCACGTATAACGCAGTAATCGCCATTTTAGAAAAGCCAAGTACTACCAGCCAAAGGCATTCGCCTCATCCATCCACTTCCCCTGCGCACGCATCACCTGCTCAATGACATCACGGCCACACCCCTCGCCACCGTTGATTGGCGAGATATACTTCGAGAGCTGCTTGATCTCCATTGCCGCATCGGCAGGACATACAGGAAGGCCCACAATCTGCATAACCTCATAATCAGGGATATCACCACCCATATAAAGCATCTCCTCTGGAGCAAGCTCATACATGAGCATCAGTTCCTCAAGGCAATCTTTCTTTATTGACGCGCCAGTGTACACATCCTTTATACCAAGGCCGTTGTAACGAACCTTGACAGCCTCGGTGCGGGCACCTGTGATTATGGCAACGTGGAAACCGGCCTTCACTGCAAGTTGCAGGGCATAGCCGTCCTTGATGTTCACGGTACGCATGGGCTCACCGCTCGGATACATTGATATTGTCTCACGGCTCAGCACTCCATCAACATCAAAGATGAGCGCCTTTATCTTCTTCAAATCGTAGTTTATCATAATTATTTGGTGTTATTTATCCCCTCCACAACTTCGTTGTTCGTCCCACTGAAACTGGGGGACAATATTGCTCCCATGTCTTAGGGGAACTGTCCGAAGGACTGAGGGGTCAGCTATTTATTCCTTTTCATTATATAATTGCTCATAATATCGTAGATTGACGCAAGCTC
>JAFYUG010000128.1 GCA_017558545.1 Oscillospiraceae bacterium
AGCAATGAGAACAATGTTCTCACCGACTTTATCGAAACCGGCGTTTATAACAAAAACCGCCCCTTCCATACCACCATTTCTCCCTCCATGGATATTCTTGTTTCCAGCAATCTGGAAAGACTTCTCTATGCCATGGCAGGCAGCGAAAAGGTGAGAGGCTATATGTCCGCTCTCTCCGGCGAAGGCTGCTACAAGGTGGATGAGGCAACTTTGGAGCGCATCAAGGCAGATTTCGGATGCGGCTGCTGCGACGATGAAACCACCAAGGCCAAAATCAAGGAAGTTTTTGATAACTATAACTATCTGATGGATACCCATACCGCTGTTGCATACAAGGTTCTCTGCGATAAGCGCGAAAGCTCCGGCGAGAAAAATCCCGCCGTTATCGTCTCCACCGCAAGTCCCTATAAGTTTGCTGTGGATGTGCTCTCCGCTCTGGGCGTTTCCGAGGCGAAAGAGCCTCTCAGCGCACTTTCCGAAAATAGCGGAACTAAAATTCCCGCTCCCTTGGCAGATCTCGATAAGCGCACCGTTCGCTTTGAAGATTTCACCGAGAAGGATGCCATGGTCAAGGCTGTCGAAGCTTTTCTTAACTGATTTATGTAAGGGGACAGCGCTTTATTTTCGCTGTCCTCTCTTTCCTTAGAGCTGGGTTCTGGGGGTATAGGTGCCGCAGGCAGCTTCTGCGCAGGCCTTGTGCTCAACCTTGATATGGGTAGCGGTGCAGGCCTTGCACTGAGTATCGTTGTAGATGCAGCTGCTGACATCGCAGCCAACGCCGCCAAGCTTATGGCAATTGGTATGATTATCCTTCATATTTGTGACACACCTTTCCTGTATTTGTCGGCATAGCCGATGAATGCAGTATGTGCAGTTAATAATTTTTTATTCCCGGAGATAACTTATGTCTTTATTTGTTATAGGCGACCTCCATCTTTCCCTGGGCTGCGATAAGCCTATGGATGTTTTTGGAGGACGTTGGGAAAATTATATACAGAAGCTTGGCGAGGGACTTTCCCTTATTAAGGAAGAAGACACCACTGTTATATGCGGCGACCTCACTTGGGGAATGAGCCTTGAGGAAGCTGAGGAAGATTTTCAGTATATCCACCGCATACCCGGCAAAAAAATCATCCTCAAGGGCAATCATGACTATTGGTGGTCAACTGCCAGCAAGGCCATGAAGTTTTTTGAGGAAAAGGGCATAGACTCCATAGAAATTCTCAATAATAATTGTTTTTTCTATGAAGATATTGCCATTTGCGGAACAAGAGGCTGGGCCGCGGAAGGCAATGTCAGCCGCGAGCACGATAAAAAGATGACCGACAGGGAAGTGCTCCGTCTTGAAGCCAGTCTGAAAGCTGCGGGAGATAGGGAAAAAATCGTCTTTCTCCATTATCCCCCCAAGATGCTGGGATATGAATGCACACCCATGATTGAGCTTATGGAGCGCTACGGAGTTAAAAAGTGCTTTTATGGCCATCTTCATAGCGCGGGGCGCAATGCAGCCTTCGAAGGAGAAAGCCGCGGCATACGTTTCAGGCTTATTTCTGCGGACCATTTGTTGTTCATTCCGTTGAAAATTATGTAAGAAATTTATTGCATTTTGCCATACAATCTGATATACTAAATCGGTATGTTTTGGCAACTGACATAGAAATTAAAAAACTTTTCTGATAAATGTATAGGAGGAAGATCCCCATGGTTGTTAAAAACCTTGAAAAGAAAGAAAACGGCAAGCTCGGTTTCCAGGTTGAAATCGAAGCTGCAGCATTTGAGAAGGCTGTTAACGGTGCTTACCTGAAGGCCAAGAAGAGCATCTACATCCCCGGCTTCCGCAAGGGTAAGGCTTCCCGCGCTGTTATCGAAGGCATGTATGGCACCGATGTGTTCTATGAGGATGCTATCGACGCTCTGGCTCCCGAAGCTTTCGAGCTGGGCATGGCCGAGAACACTTTCCGCACCGTCGGCAACCCCGGCATTGTAAACTTCAATGTTGATGCCGAAAAGAACGCTACCATTGATTTCGAGATCGCTCTCTACCCCGAAGTAAAGCTGGGTGAGTACAAGGGTCTCGAGGTGTACAAGGAGACCGTAGAGGTCACCGAGGAAGAGATCGCCGCTGAACTGGCCAAGGAGCAGAAGAAGGGCGCCCGCATTTCCACCGTTGAGCGCGAGGCTGCTATGGGCGACACTGCCAACATCGATTTTGAAGGCTTCAAGGACGGCGTCGCATTTGACGGCGGCAAGGGCGAAGGCTTTGATCTGACCCTCGGTTCCGGCAGCTTTGTTCCCGGCTTTGAGGAGCAGGTTGTTGGCATGAAGGCCGGCGAGGAGAAGGATATCGACATCACCTTCCCCGAGAACTATACCCCCGAGCTGGCAGGCGCCGCTGTTGTATTCCACGTTAAGGTCAACGAGGTCAAGGAAACCGTTCTCCCCGAGCTGGACGACGAGTTCGCAAAGGATGTTTCCGAGTTTGACACTCTTGAAGAGTACAAGGCTTCTCTGAAGGCTGAGATCGAAGGCCGCAAGAGCGAGAGCGCTGAGAAGGAATTCAAGTCTGCCGCTCTCCAGAAGGCAGTTGACAACATGGAAGTTGAAGTTCCCGATGTTATGATTGACGAGCAGGTCAACAATGTCTGCGAGGACTATGCACGCAACTGCGCCATGCAGGGTATGGAGTTCGGCCAGTACCTGGGCATGATGGGCATGGATGAGATGACCTTCCGCAGCATGATCCGCCCCTCCGCTTCCAACGACGTACGCACCCAGATCTTCCTCGAGGCCTGCGCTGAGGCTGA
>JAFYUG010000129.1 GCA_017558545.1 Oscillospiraceae bacterium
ATCTGACCGCCGGTGGATGCGGCAGCTTCAACAGCGCCTGCAAACTCGGGCTTATAGCCGTTATTCTTCATCATGGGGATGGTGACGGAGCCGGTGGTTACGGTGTTACCGACGGAGGAGCCGGAGACCATGCCGCAGAGAGCGGAGGAAACAACGGCAACCTTGGCGGGGCCGCCTGCAGCAGTGCCGAAAAGGCCGTTTGCAAGGGAGATGAAGTATTCGGCGATACCGGTTTTCTCAAGGAATGCGCCGAAGATAATGAACACAACTATGTACTTGCTGCATACGTTGACGGGAGTGGTGAGAACTCCGTTTTCACCGTAAAACAGTTCATATAGTACGCGCTGGAGAGAGAGGTTCTTGCCGATAAAGGCGTAGAGCACGAAAAATCCTGCAACGCAGAGGATGGGCAGACCAACACTTCTGCGGCAAAGCTCGATGATGGACACAAGGCCTGCAATGGCGATGACCAGCATCAGGGGATTCTTGGCAACGCCGCCATAGCTCATCTTGACGATATCCATGGCGTTGAAGGCATAATAGAAAAATGCAGCGGCGCCAAGGACCATCAGAAGGATATCATACCAGGGAAGGGCGTTTACCTTAACCTTTTTCTTGGATGCGGGATAGCTGAGATAGCCAATGATTATAATACAGCCCACAAAGCTTGTGAGACGAGTCTGCTCAAGGAAGTTTGCAAAAAGGGTTACATAGATGCAGAAAAGGGAGAACAAAGCGAGGATGCAGCGGATAACTATCTTGGGAGTTCCTTCCCAGATGCGGGTATTGCTTTCGCGGTCATACTTACGCATAACCTCATTAACGTCAACACTGCCGTCAGCATTATGCTTGGTGTTTATTCGGTCCTCATTCTGCTTTTTCCTCAAAAAAGCCATTTCGGGGGCCTCCTTCATACTAATTTGCGGTTTCTTAACAGTTTCCGAAAAAATGACACGGGCTGCGGTGCTAAATTAAGCACCGCAGCCTTTATTAGTGATGTTAACTATCGACTATTAATAATCAGTCAACAACCTCAACGGTGATGCCCTTCTCAGCGAAGTACTTGGCAGCGCCGGTGTGGTAGGGAACGCCGCAAACAGAGGCAAATTCCAGATCAAGAGCTGCGCCCTTGGCATAAGCAGCGGTGATAGCATCCTTGTTTTCAAAGATGGTGGAAACGATGTCATAGACAACATCTTCGTCAACGTCAACGTTGGCAACGATGGTGGCCTTTACACCAACGGTGAGGGTATCGTTATCGATGCCCTTGTAGGTGCCGGCGGGGATGGAGTACTTAGCGTAGAGAGAGCTGGTCTCCATGAGCTTTGCGATGTGCTCATCGTCAAGCTGAACGAGGTAAGCATCGGTGGTTGCGCACAGTTCGGTGACAGCGGCGGTGGGCTCACCTGCAACAACGAAAGCGGCGTCAATCTTGCCATCCTTGAGAGCGTCGGCAGAGTCGCCAAAGCTCAGGTACTGGGGATCGATGTCAGCTTCGGTGAGGCCGTATGCACCCAGAACGTCGATTGCGTTGAAGTAAACGCCGGAACCGGCAGAGCCGATGGAAACCTTCTTGCCTTCCAGATCAGCAACGGTCTTGATGTCGGGGTTGCAGGTTACAATCTGAACGGTTTCGGTGTAGAGAGCGGCAACAGCGCGGAAGCAGGTGATGGGCTGAGCTTCAGCGAAGATGTTGGTGCCGTAATATGCATAGGAGGCAACGTCGTTCTGAACGAAGCCAAGCTGAGCATCGCCGACATCCATGAGCTCAAGGTTTGCCTTGGAGCCGTTACCTGCAACAGCGGTAACTGCAACGTCGGTATTGTTGGTGATGTACTGAGCAAGGGCACTGCCGTAGCCATAATAGGTGCCGGCGGTACCGCCGGTGGTAAAGGTCAGTTCGGTGCTACCGCCGCAGGCGCAGAGGCCAAGAGCGAAGCAAAGTACCAGAGCCATAGCAATAATCTTCTTCATTTTGATTTCCTCCTTAGATCTTGTCTTTCGAAAATGAAAGTTTGTGAATTCGAAAATTCATTATGGATGCATTATAAACCTCATTAATTGGAATTGCAAGCCCAAAAATGAAAGTTTTTAAAAAAATATTGCAGTTTTTGCTATCTTCATCAATTTATCATGTTAAATCGTTGTCAATTTGTCGCATTTACCTATTAAAGTGGCTTTTGAGGCTCATTTTTGTTCATTTTTTCAGAAACAGGAAAATGATGATAGATTCATTTTTTGTTTTCCTCTCTCATTTTTTGCCCCAAAGCCTTCCCGCAATCCTCAAAGCCAGGGACAAAATGCCGATATTATCCTCGTAAATTGCATCGAACTCAGTTATGGGCAGAGGATTTATCCCTGCTCCCGCCTCGATTGTATAGCCCGGGCGGTTATAATTTTGAATGAACCAATCCTTATATCCTGCAAAACCCGAGGCATAGGGCGTCTCCTCCACGAAGTATCCGCTTACATCTCCCAAGGCCTCGGCAATATCGCGGCTATACTCAGGCTCATAGTCGAGAAACTTCCAGTAGATTACCTCCCCTTGGGTATGGTAGGAAAGGGTCAGGAGTGGGTCAAAGGCCAAAGTGTGTTCATACACTGCCCTGCTCTCCGGGGCTGACAAAGCTGCGCTGCCAACATAGTCACGAGGTGCGGGGCTAACGAAGCCTTGGGCATATTTTATCTCCTTGGCCTTTTCCCAAAAAGCGGGGTATTGCAAGTTCAAGTCCACGCCTTCTATATTGGCCTTCCAGCCCGAGGGGAAGGGAATGGAGGGATAATCCCCTGCAATGTCCGCCGCCTTTTCATAATATGCTCCCGATTTCAAATCCCCCGTTACAAGGTCTATTGCGTCTATGTCCACGCAGGGAACTATGCTCAGCTTTGCGGCAGAGAGCATTTCCCGGGCACTATACCCGTAAATTTCCCCGTTTCTGGCATAAGCCGACGCCAAGTCCTCGCAAAACTTCAAAAGCAGCGGCACCGTTATCCATTCGTTGGCATGATGGGCGCCGTTATAAAAGGCTCTGCCCTCTCCCTTTCCCATTTGCAGACGCCATATACTCTTGCCCATAACGCTGCGGCCAATTTCTCCCAAAGAAATAAATGGATAGCGCCCTGCAAGGCCTCGGCAGACAAAATTCACCGTTTCGCTGCACCAATCTATGTCCGTTGGGCTTACGGGGAAATTCAGCGGCACTTTTATTTTTTGACCGGGTCTGAGGTTTCCCGCCTGCAAGCCGGGATTCGCGGTCATAATGGCGCTAATGGAGCTGCCGTAGCTTACGGAAATTCTGTATAGCGTGTCTCCCGGGCGTATGGTGCGAAGGGCATAGCCGAGATAATATGGCTCCAAGGCTCTGTGGGTTTGTGCTCCTGCAATGCCGTCGGCCTTCAGCCCACGGGATTTTTGAAACGCCACAAGGGCCTCTTGGGTTTGGCTTCCAAACACCCCCGTTGGTTTTCCTGCAAATGTCCCCGCCCGCTTCAAGGCAAGCTGCAAAAACTGAACCTGAGGCCCTATATCTCCCATTCGCAAAAGCTTCATATATTCCGCTCCCTATTCACAAAATAAAATCCATATTTATATGTATTTTATGTTTCAAAAAAATATCTCATTATAGCAAAGATTTGCTGAGTGTTTTTTCGCTTTGGAAAGCCATAATGAAGTTGTGCGGTGGGAAACGCGCAAAGAAAGCATGGGAAGAGGAAATATTATGAAAAAATTTTTGTCATGCGTGCCTGCCTTTATTTTGGCGGCGGCAATATTATTTAGCCCCAATGCTTATGCTTTGGAGGCTTCGGAGCTTATCCCCGTTGGGGATGCGGTGGGCATTGAGATAAAAACTGAGGGCGTTATGGTTGCGGAAACGGGAGAAATTGAGTC
>JAFYUG010000130.1 GCA_017558545.1 Oscillospiraceae bacterium
ACGTCGGTATCGTAGCCATTTTCAAGCCTTTGTGCAATCTTGTCCACAGAAACAAGCTTGGCCGCCGCGTCTATATCCTCCTCGGTGGCACCAAGATTTCCATAGCGGATATTATAGCCCATGCTGCCGGAAAATAGCTGGGGAGACTGCTGAACATAGCCAAGATTGGAGTGAAGCCAGTGGCGGGAACGGCTGCGGTAATCGCTGCCGTCTATATAGATCTTGCCGGATGTAGGCTCAAAGAAGCGGCAAAGAAGATTTACAAGTGTGCTCTTGCCGGCTCCCGTTTCGCCAACAAGAGCAACAGTGGAGCCTGCGGGAACGGAGAAGGAAACATCCTTCAAAACATAGTCGTTTTCTTCAGCGTCGCTATACCTGAACCAAACATTTTCAAAGCGGATGTCACCCTTAATTTTGGGGTAGTTCTCGGTTTTGGGATTAAGAGAATCACCAAAACGGGCGTGAACTTCTTCCGGTTCACCATCCTCGGTTTCTTCGCTGAGCAGGGCGGTTACTCGCTCAACGTTGACCTGCGCCGCAATGAACTCATTGAATATGCCGGAAATGGAAACAATGGGGTCAATAATGCATATTGCAAAGGCAATAAAAGCGGAGAGAACGCCGTAGTCAAGCTTTCCGGAGATAACGGAGGTGCCGGTGCTGAATAGTGCCGCTGCAACAGCAATAGAGCCAAGTAAGCTAACAAGGGGAATGAACACGGAATTGAGTCGGGCAACTCTCATGCCGGAGGAATAAATCTTACCCGTCAAATCGCTGAACTCTTCGGCGCTCTGCTGCTCTGTAACAAGGGTTTTCGTAGTCTTTGCGCCGTTGATATGCTCGTTGAGAAAACCGGTTAGAGCGCTGTTTTGATGGCGCAGCTCTCTGTTTGCCGCCATCAGACGGGGACGGAAATAGAAAGAGGCCAAGATGGCAAGGGGAATAACGATGGAAACAAGAATGGCAACCTTCCAGTTCACAAAGAACATGGCAACAATAAGGGAGATAAGATAGAAGCTCTGCCATACAAGTCCGAAAAGTGCCCATGCAATCATGCCGGAAATGTGGTTTGTGTCGCTCATAACTCGGGCGAGAACATAACCAACGCTGTTGCGGCTGAAGTAGCTTAAAGGCAGCTTCTGAATGTGGATGAAGCAGGAGCGCTTAAGTTCGCGGCTTGAGTACATCTCAATTTCCATGCTCAGACGGGAATAGATAACAGTTGTTGCCGTCTGAAGCAATACCAAGATCAGATAGAAAAGCACAAATATGCCCATGCCCTTGGTGGTGGCCTTCATAACGAAGTTGTTTACGGCGTATTGGGTGAAAATAGGCACAACCGCATCAACAATTGCGGAGAAGAGCATCATAGCGGCTATGAATATGAGCTTATTTTTGTGAGGCGCGAAGAAGGGAAGTATCTTTTTCCAAACCTTGAAATCTATGCGGTTTCTCTCATTCATGCTCTTCCACCTCCTCCTGCGCGTAGGCCATGGACTGAATGGTGCATACGCGGCTATAAAGTCCGCCTTTTTCCATAAGAGCCTTATGGCTGCCTTCCTCAACTATGCGTCCTTCGTCCAAAACAATAATCTTGTCCGCCTGCATCAAGGTGTTGATGCGGTGGGAAATGAGCATAACGGTGGAATTTGCGGTATTGGAGCGGAGGCTCTCTCTTATACGGGCATCTGTTTCCATGTCAACGGCGGATAGGGAGTCATCGAAAACCATGATGGGACAATCCATCATGAGAGTGCGGGCAATGGCAATTCTCTGCTTTTGGCCGCCGGAGAGAGTTACGCCTCTTTCGCCAACCATGGTGTCGTAGCCGGAGCTGAAGCCCATAATGTCAGCATCAACGCTGGCCACGTCTGCCCGTGCGCGGATTTCATCAATAGACGAATCCGGACGGGTTATAGCTATATTCTCGGATATAGTCTTGGAGAAGAGGAAGGGGTCTTGCAGCACAAGGCCAACATTTCGTCTGAGAGCGCTTTTGGTGAAGGATTTGATGTCTTTGCCGTTTATGGTAATGCGGCCTGCAGAAGGCTCATAAAGGCGGTTGAGAAGATAGGTGAGGGTGCTTTTGCCGCTGCCCGTTGTGCCAAGAACACCAAGGGTGCTGCCGGCGGGAATGGTGAAGCTCACATCGTGCAAAACTTCGTTGTCGCCGTAGGAAAAGCTGACATTTTCAAAGCAGATGTCACCGTCTGTAAATTCGTCGGAGGCGCCAATGTCATCTTCTTCGGCAGGTGCGGAGAGGATTTCTGCAATTCTCTCGGCGGAAACTCCGGCCTTGCTAAGCTCGGAGAGAGATTTTCCAAGGCTTCGAACGGGACCGAGAAGAGCCTGGGTGTAGCTTATGAATATAAGCAGTGTGCCAAGACTAAGCTGTCCCTTTGCGGCAAAATATGCGCCGGAGCAAATAACACTCATAAGCTGCAGGCAGGTGGCTAAATCGCCTATGCCCCAGAAAAAGCCCAGGGTGTAGCCCAGATCAACCCAGTTTTTAACGTAAACGTCGCTGGTTTTATTGAACTTTTCAAGCTCATGCTTTTCGCGGCCAAAGGCTCTAACTACTCGAACGCCGTTGAGATTTTCCTGAACTTGTGTGAGAAGCTCGCCTTCAGCTTCGTCGGCATGACGAAACTGACGTGAAATGCGGCTATGGAAAAGAAGAGAATAGATAACAATAACGGGAACAGTGGCGGTGAATACCAAAGCCAGCTTAACATTCATTGAGAACATGATGCAAAGGGCGGTGGTCAGCAAAATCAGAGTTTTGATAACCTCTATAAGCTGGGAGGAAATGAAGTTTCTGACGGTCATAACATCGGCGGTGGAGCGCTGAATAATGTCGCCGGTGGAGTTTTCCGTGTGCCATGAGAAGGGGAGCTTTTCAATATGCTGCAAAAGGGCATTTCTAAGGCTCATGGCGTATTTCTCAGTGCCGCGGGAAATGTTAATGCGTGAGAGATAGCTGCTTATAGCCTCCAAAATAGCGGCCACAGCAATGGCAAGGGCGCAGATAATAAGATTATCACGAAGATTATCCCTGCCGCCGCCAAGAGAAATGAATATAGAGGCCAACTTGCCCTCAACGGGTAAATCGCCTATAACATTGTCAACGGCAATGCCAACAATCTGAGGTATCAGGAACTTAAAAAGGGTATAGAACAGGGTGAATATCATTGCCGGGATAAAATATCTGCCCGTGCCTTTCAGAAATTTATATACAACTGATTTTTTCAGCTTTATCACATCCTTTTATAGCGTATATACATACCATTTTATTTTGCCATAAAAGCGCAAAATTCGCAATAGTGTATGGCCATGCCGGCGGCATATGTGTTTGACAGAAGTAAGGTGGCAGCAGTAGCGAGAAGACCGTTTTGATAGAAAAGGACGCCGACATACTTGCCAGCGTCCTTATTTTTTTGTTAAACAAATTGGAATTTATTTTACTCTGCGGGTGCTAAAGGTGTGCCGCAAATAAGTTCGCAACTTTCAATAATTCCAGTATAGTTGTATGTAATAAAAAGCAACATACTTTCATCAAGTTGCCATACATCTTCTTTGTCATCGCTCTCAACAGGTTCGCCCCAAGCATCCCTTATTGCTTGAATATCTTTACCCGATAGAGCCTCATTGACTTCGCTATACTTCATTTGTGATACTTCGCTAATAGATGGGATTTTCTCTTTGCTACTGCATCCCATCAATCCCAATAAGAATATAAGCACTAATACGATTGATAATACCTTTTTCATAAATTACCCTCCTCTGTCAAATTGTAAGTGGTCAGTTATTCGCCATATACGATTAGGACAGTTTTCCCAACATAATCCAAATAAACGCTTTGGCAGCCTCCGGGTGTTCCGGTAGAAAAAACTACCTTCCAAATGCCCGCAGCTGTATCAAGGTATGTGTTAATGGTATCCCATTCAATAGTACATTCATTCATTGCACGTTCATCCGCATCAGTAATACTTTTTATTTCAACTTCAGATGTATTTACAAATCCAGAGGTCTTTACGCCGGGGGCACCTTCAACATATATCGCACTATCTTCAGCATATGAAAATTCAGCTATTGAAACATGGGGTTCAACAACTTCTAATTTTGGCTCTGTATAGTATTCAATACCGTAATAATCCAAGTCTGCAATCGTGGCGAGCCCCTCATTTAATGCGGTTACAATATCTATTGTTCTTCCGGTGCTATCCATTACAATTATGTGCTGACTCTTGATACAACTGAAATAGTATTCAGCCGTTTCATCTTCCCAAAATTTTTCTACCGCGTCAGCACAATCAAGTTGCTCTGCCTCAGCTATATCCCAAATGTCAACAATGTGTATCGTTGCTCCCGGAATTTCGCTCAGATTTTCTGCTGCTTCGGAAGATGTACTCATGTCGGAAGGGGGTATCTCACCAGGAGAAGAATCTTTGGGTGCGTTAGCGTCTACTCCCAATTTTCCACTACAGCCAACCAGTGCCAGCATACAAGTTAATGCTAAAACTAATGCTATGTATTTTCTCATGCGAATTGCCTCCCCATAGAATTGGATCTCTATTTCTATGGACGTAAAAATTAGCAAAATGTTCCCGCATGCATTATATTTTATTTGAGAAAAACGTTCTATTAGCATAGTATCCAAAATTTGTTTTCTTTTTTTGGAGGTAAAATGATGGGAGTAGAGTTGTTATTTGAGGAGATAGCGAGAAGACCGTTTTGATAGAAAAATTCCCTCCAAAACGAGGGTGTTTATCACAAGATACTACCTGAAACGTTAATCTGATTTTACAAATATCAAAATAGACTTGCGTTTCCGATGAAATGGTGATATAATCAGCTACGCTACGGAGGTGAAATAATGAAAAATGAGACTATATCCAAAGTTGTAAAAGCAAGTGGCGTTTCCGCCGGAGAGCTTGTTCTTGTCCATTTTTGGGGCGAAGATGCAGATAAAGAAATCGCAAACAGTTTTGTTGTATCGGTTGCTGCATTAGGTGCAACACCCGTCCTCTTGCAGCAAGCCCGCTCAATCAATCGGGAAATCTTCTTGTCCGCAAAGGAAAGCTGTTTCGATGATCGGTATATTGAGTTGTTCTCAAAGTTCGATGCTGTGTTGGATGTGTTTGCCTACCAGCCCATTGTTCTTGGTTATCAGATTGAAAAGGAACAGATGGCACTTTACCGCAAGTACATATCGCAGCTCTTTTACAAGCTAATGGAGTGCAAGCGGTTTACGCAAATCCGTGTTCCGACAGAAGCCAATGCTGCTGAGTCCAACCTTGATCCGCAGGACTATGTTCAGCGAATGAACAAGGCGTATGATATTGACTATAAAATGGTTGATACGGCTTGTAAGCGTGAGGTTGAACGATTTGCCGGGGTAAGCCAAGTTGCCGTTCATACAGGCGCTGATTGTGTGTTGTACCTTGACTTGACTGGTCGCACATGGCACATCGACGCTGGCGACGGCGATCTTCCTTGCGGTGAGATCTACATTGCTCCAGTTGAGAACAAGACCAATGGCAATGTGTTCTTTGAAACATTCTATCTGGATGATGTGAAATACGACAATGTCACATTGCAGATTTTGAATGGCGAAGTTTCCGGCAGCAGCCATACGGAAATTGCAAAGCACTTTGCCGAGCTGCCACAGGAAAATCGGATTGTCTGTGAGCTGGGGCTTGGAATGAACCCCAATGTTACGGACTTGTGCGGATATACCGTACTGGACGAAAAAATGGCTGGAACATTCCATATTGCCGTTGGTGCAAACAATATGTTCGGCGGCGAAAATAAGGCATCTGACCACATTGATTTTGTAGGTTGCGGAAGAATTGAGGTTATCCTATGATTGAAGAAAAAGTATCGAAGCTGAATAGCTATTTTGAGGAACAAATCGCCATATGTGGCCGGCGCAACAAAGAATTGCTTGATGATGAGCGCACAGATGAGGCTAATTTTGAAAAGGTGAAGGGCAATGTCTATGACATTTTCCGTACCATTCTGTCCGTCGCAGTTAAGACCAGCCAGGGAGATTCCAATGCGGTGCAGCACTTTTTTGTTCAAAAAGCTCAGCAGATACCGTCAAGTTGGGTGACTTCATATGACAAAGCAAAGCAGCATAATGATGTGGTAAAGATGCAGATAGAGCAAATCAAGCTCGACGCAATCGGTGAAATTAAGGAAAAATTTGCAAAAATCTGGGAGGGAGCAGAATGACAGAGGCAGAGGCAATCCGCCTATTTAAGTGTCTATCTGATAAGTCCCGATTGCAGATTTTAAAATCACTTGCAATCGAAGACATGTATGTTGAACGCTTGGCTGAGAGACTTGGCATAACTGCGCCTACGGTTTCTTTTCACCTTAAAAAGCTGGCAGATGCTGGTGCAGTTACATCCTATAAAAGCCAGTACTATATGATGTACTCTCTTAAAAAGGATATTTTTGAAACAAGCATTTTGAAAATTCTGCAAGAGGAGTCGGATGAAGCAGAAGTTCAGGCTCAGCGGGACGCCGAATATCGTCAAAAAGTGATTGATACATTTTTTGAATATGGGAAGCTAAAATCTATTCCTACACAGCGCAAAAAAGAGCGCATTGTTTTGGAAGTAATCGCCCAAGCATTTGAATATGACCGCATTTACACCGAACGAGAAGCAAATATCATCATTGCAGACTTCCATGATGATTTCTGCACCATTCGCCGGGATATGGTTGGCGAGCAGCTTTTAGATCGAGATACCAATGGTTATTGGCGTGTTAAGCAGTAAATAGAAAAAGGACACCGGTGTTAATTGCCGGTGTCCTTATATTATTTGTGTTTTAGCCTAAATCCTGAGTATTATTTGACAGCAGTGAAATCAAAGCACTCAGCAAAAGCTTCCATGTCTGCCTCGGTGCGTCCGGAGGGGCCTTCCTCAAAATCAATAATATTTACCGCAAGGGTGGAGTTCTCCAGATTTACCACAAGAATATCTCTGGTTTCAGCGTGAATGATTGTTACAGAAACGCCGTCAGAGGTGACGTATTCCCACTGCTTATAATATTCCTGTGCGCCGATCTTCAGATAACCGCCATTGGCAAGATAGCCCTTTTCGTAGTTCATAAGGGAGTATTCTATGGGAGTGTCCCATCCTTCGCTGAGAGTGACACTGCCCTCAATTTTGAAGCTGCCACTATCGTACCAATAACCGCCGTGAACATTGTGGCTGGCTTCGGCTTTGAGAAGTCCATCGCAATTGAGTGCTTCGTAAAGGGCATCAACATTGTCACCAAAGCTAGTATACTGACCGTCAACTAGCAGCAGACCGTATTTTTCACAGATAGCATCCAGTACGTCAATGGACTTCTGAGAAAAGGCACCATAGATATTGTATGCGGGGTCGATAATGGCTTCTTCGGTGGAAACTATTTCGTAATCCTCAGACCAGTAATATTCAAACCACTCCTTAACGCCCTCGTATTCGGGACTTCCCTTCGCACCGGTAAGACCAATAAACTCTTCAGCGTTAGGGGC
>JAFYUG010000131.1 GCA_017558545.1 Oscillospiraceae bacterium
CATACCCCCTTTGGCCACGCAGGCGAGAGAGCCCTGAGAGACATTCACCCCGGCGGTTTCCACCATTACCAGCAGAGTCTCCGCGTTATTGACTCCATTGAAAAGGACGGCGAGGGTCTTAACCTTTGCTATGAAACCAGAATGGGCATAGTCAACCACACCCACGGCTCTCCCGATGATAGTCTTGAGGCCACTTTGGTTCGTTTCAGCGACAGAATTGCTTACATAAACCACGACCTTGACGATGCTCTTCGCGCAGGCATTCTCACCATAGAGGATGTTCCCGCCGAAATCCGCGATGCTCTCGGCACTTCCAATAGCCAGCGCATCAATGCCATTATAAGCGACCTTATCACCAATTCTCAGAATGGCGAGATTGCCATGAGCCCCGAAATGTGGGATATTTACGAAACCTTCCATAACTTCATGTATGAGAGAGTTTATTATAATCCCATTGCAAAGGGCGAGGAAAGCAAGGTTAAGGGCATAATCAGCGGAATATATGAATATTATGTCAGCCATTCGGATAAACTTCCCGATGACTACAAAAAAATTGCCCAGCGTGACGGACTTGAGCGCTCTGTATGCGACTATGTTGCAGGCATGACGGATAAATATGCCCTTGAGGTTTATTCCAACATATTTATTCCTATGGCCTGGACGGTTAAATAAATAAACCTATCGTAGGGGACGGCGTCCTCGACGTCCCGCAATGACAATCCCTCAGTCACGGCTAAAGCCGTGACAGCTCCCTTGTGTAAAGGGAGCCAAAAAGGAAATCGATCTAAAGGCAGGTGAAACACATGGCATTCCCGGAAAGCTTCCTGCAGGAGCTTGCAGACAGAAATGATATAGCGGACGTTGTGGGCAGCTATGTGCGCCTGAATAAGCGCAGCGGCTCCAACCTGTTTGGCCTCTGCCCCTTCCACAGCGAAAAAACTCCCTCCTTCTCCGTTAATCCCGATAAGCAGATTTACCATTGCTTCGGCTGCGGAAAGGGCGGCAGCGTTATAAACTTCATAATGGAAATAGAAAACCTCTCCTTCCCCGACGCCGTTGAGTTTCTCGCCCGCCGCTGCGGCATGGAAGTTCCCAACGACAAGGAGGACGAGGGACGGAAAAAGCGGGAAAGGCTATTGAGCCTCAACAAAGAAGCCGCAAGATTTTTCCACCAGCAATTTATCTCCCCCGCAGGTGCTCCCGCAAGAGAATACGCCCCAAGACGCGGACTAAGCTCCACGGTTATCAAGAACTTCGGCCTAGGCTATGCCCCCGAGAGCTGGTATGAGCTTACAAACGCCATGAAAGCCAAGGGCTACACGGACTTCGAGCTTATAACTGCAGGTCTTGCCAACTCCAACAAAAGCGGCAAGGGAGTTCACGATATTTTCCGCTCCCGACTAATGTTCCCCATAATTGATGTGAGAGGCAATGTTCTCGGCTTCTCGGGACGCATTTTAGGGGACGGAGAGCCCAAGTATCTCAATACCCGCGAGACACCGGTTTTCAACAAAAGCCGAAATCTTTTCGCACTCAACCTTGCCAAAAAGAGCAAGAGCGGATACATTCTTCTGGCAGAGGGTAATATAGACGTTGTGAGCTTGCATCAAGCCGGCTTCGATAGCGCCGTTGCATCTCTCGGCACTTCTCTCACCCCCGAGCAGGCCAGACTTATATCCCGCTATACAAACGAGGTTGTTATAGCCTATGATAACGACGGAGCAGGCCAAAAGGCCGCCCAAAGAGCCATAGGCATACTTGAAAATTTGGATTTGAAGGTTAAGGTGCTGCG
>JAFYUG010000132.1 GCA_017558545.1 Oscillospiraceae bacterium
GCAAGGCATCCCCCCTTGGAAAGGGGGGCTTTAAATGCGGCGTCTGTTGCGTAGTGCAACATTATACAGAAAGAAAGGTGGTTTTTCATGGCTCAGAAGGAGAAAAATATCGTTTACATAGAGTGCCATTGCTGCGGAGAAAAGACTCCGCGCACCAGCCCAAACAGAAAATATTGCAGCCGCTGCGCGGAGAAAATTGCCAAATCTCCTACAAGAAAGCGCCGCAGTAAGGCTGCCGAGAGGCTTTTGGATTGGAGAGACCTGCGAGGCAAGAGCTTAAATCGCGTGGATGCCGAGGCCAAGGCCTTTGGCCTCAGCTATGGACAGTATACGGCGGCGGTTTATAGCGGAGGCATAGACGCCCTCCTCCGCAGCCGGGGCTTCATTGATCCCAAGGCGGTGCTTATGGGGGTGAAGGCGCGATGAGAAGAGGGTGGAGGGTGGGAATGGGAGAGAAAGGAGGGAAGCATCTTGGAAACTAATTTCGGCGCCATGAGCGCAGAGCAGCTTCGCCAGAGCATGACGGAAAAGCAATATGCCTTTGCCGAGGCTCTGTCCCAAGGCTTAGAGCCCCTTGCCGCCGCAAGGAAGGCGGGCTTTGGGGAGAAAATTGCCGGTGCTCAGGCGGCAAAAATGCTGAAAAACCCCAAGGTTATTGCCTGCCGCAATGCTCTTGAATCTCAAAAGAGCGAAGAGGAGCTTACGGCTCAGTGGGTTTGGCGAAAGCTTGCGGAGGTGGCGGAGCGGTGCATGGAACAGACACCCCACATGGTCTGGGACAAGGAAAGCCGCAGCTATGTCCATGACGGCACTTGGGAATTTGATGCGGAGGGGGCTATCAAGGCTCTTTCGGCCATAGGCAAGCTGGCTCTTGGCCACGAAGGGGGCAAGACCACCGAGCGGGTGGGCATAGAGGAATTCCTTGAGGAGCTGGAAGGAGGCAGGCGCTTTTGAGGGATATTCGCAACCCCCGCTTTTACTGCGAAAACTTCCTGCGCATACGGGATAAAAGCGGGCGCATTATCCCCTTTCACCTTAACGCCGCCCAGCAGGAGTTCTATGACATCGTTCGGGAGGAACACCAAAAGGGCAAGGGCGTGCGCATAGTGCTGCTGAAAGGCCGACAAATGGGCTTTTCCACTCTCATTGAGGGACTGTTTTTCGCCAACAGCGCCACAAGCTTCGGCTCCAGCACCCTCATTATGGCTCATGACGAGGAGGCCACGCGAAACCTTTTTGAGATGAACCGCCTCTTTTATGAGGAGCTGCCGGAGATACTCAAGCCTATGCGCAGAACCAGCAACTCTCAGGAGCTGAGCTTTGGAAACCCGGCAAGGGACAGGGGAGATGCCTCCGCTTCTCCCGGTCTTCGAAGCCGCATCCGCTGTGTAACGGCGGGCAGCAAGGGGGCAGGCCGAGGCTTTACCTTTTCCAATGTCCACGGCAGCGAGGTGGCCTTTTGGCCAAATTTCCGGGAGACCCATGTTGCGGTTATGCAGACCGTGCCCAACGATGCCGATAGCTGCGTTATCTATGAAACCACCGCCAACGGCCTTGGCCAGTTCAAGGAGTTTTGGGACGACGCCGTGGCCGGGCGAAACGGCTTTCGGGCGGTTTTTATGCCTTGGTATAAAGAGCCGGGCTACCGCTGTGCCGTGGAAAAGGGCGTGGAGTGGAC
>JAFYUG010000133.1 GCA_017558545.1 Oscillospiraceae bacterium
CCTATGGAAGCATTAAGCGCTGCCACGGACATGGGTCTTTCCACATCGAAATTTACAATCATTCCGGGAAAAACATTAATTCCGCGAAGAGGCAGCAGGGGCATTTTGCTTACCAAGCTTTTATAATCCAATTTCATTTCCTCCTTCTGCGAGGGATAAAGTATATAAAAGGCGGAGCTAATCCGCTCCGCCTAAATATTGGGGGGTTATGCGGTTGTTCTTATTATTTGGGGGTCAGAGCCCATTTTTACGCAATCGGCGGTGATACGCACCTGAGTGATGGTATCATCGGAGGGAACTTCAAACATGACTTTGGTCATAATTCCTTCCATAACGCTTCTCAGACCGCGTGCTCCAATTTCCTTCTCAATAGCCTTATCGGCAATAGCGCCCAGAGCCTCTTCATCAAAGATAAGCTCCACATCGTCCATGGCCATGAGAGCCTTATACTGGCGTGTGAGAGCGTTTTTAGGCTCGGTGAGGATGCGGATAAGATCCTCGCGTCCAAGGGAAGAGAGAGGCGTTACAACGGGCAGACGTCCAATAAGCTCAGGAATTATACCGAAGCGGAGGAGATCCTGCTGCTGGATATGCTGCAAGGTTTCGCCAACGTTTCTTTCCTTGCTGCTCTTAATCTCGGCGCCGAAGCCCATGCTCTTTTTATCAAGGCGCTGCTCAATAATCTTCTCAATGCCGTCAAATGCGCCGCCGCAAATAAACATGATGTTGCGGGTATCAACGGAAATAAACTCCTGCTGGGGATGCTTTCTGCCGCCCTGAGGGGGAACATTGGCAACAGTACCTTCAAGAATTTTCAAAAGAGCCTGCTGAACGCCTTCGCCGGAAACATCGCGGGTAATGGAGGTATTTTCACTCTTACGGGAAATTTTATCCATTTCGTCGATGTAGATAATGCCGTGCTCAGCTCTTTCAACATCGAAGTCCGCAGCCTGCAAAAGGCGGAGAAGGATGTTTTCAACGTCCTCACCAACATAGCCTGCTTCGGTGAGGGTAGTGGCATCAGCAATGGCGAAGGGAACATTGAGCATTTTGGCCATGGTCTGAGCAAAAAGGGTCTTGCCGCTTCCGGTGGGGCCAACGAGAAGAATATTGCTCTTCTGAAGCTCAACATCGCTATCCTCTGCACCATGCAGAATGCGCTTATAATGGTTATAAACAGCCACACTAAGGGCTATTTTGGCCTTATCCTGGCCTATTATATATTCGTCGAGGGCAGCTTTAATCTCCATGGGTCTGGGAAGTTCGCCCAAATCCATTTCAATAGCATCGGCTGCAGATTCATAGCTGCTTTCCCCGAAATCGTAGTTTTCATCAATTATGCCCATGCAAAGGCGTACACACTCATCGCAGATATAGCTGCCCGTTCCGGCAATCATGCGATTAACCTGATCCTGCGTTCTGCCGCAGAAGGAGCATCTGATGCTGTCATTTCTGGCCATATAAGTCTCCTTGACTGGGAAAAATACCGTTTGGGAAATTATCCCTAAATACGGATTTGGGGGGTATTTGAAAATACCCCCTAAATCTCAGATAAATTTATCTTTTGGTGATGACCTTGTCAATAAGGCCATATTCAAGAGCCTGCTCAGCGGTCATGAAGTTATCACGCTCGCAGTCGGCAGTTACCTGCTCGATGCTCTTGCCGCAATTTTCAGCCATGATGCGGTTCATGCGCTCTTTGATGGTTTCCAATCTCTTGAGATGGATGGCCATGTC
>JAFYUG010000134.1 GCA_017558545.1 Oscillospiraceae bacterium
CGGGCAGCAAGGTAGCGCTCGTAAGCTGCCTTAACTTCGGGGTCAGTAATCTCTACCTCATCAATGTGGGTGGAGAAAGTGGTGTGGCGGCAATGGTCAGACCAGTAGGTATCGACAACGCGAATCTCGGTGATGGTGGGATCGCGCTTCTCATCATCGCGGAAGTAAGCCTGCAGGAACCTGAGGTCATCAATATCCATTGCAAGGCCAAGCTTGTTGAGAAGTTCGGAAAGACCGGCATCATCAAGAGCAATAAAGCCCTCAACGGTAGCAACGGACTGGGGGATAGCATACTCAACATCGAGAGTTTCAGGCTTTTCAAGACTTGCTTCCCTGGATTCAACGGCGTTGATAACATATGCCTTAACAGCATTGATATCCTGCTCGGTGAGAGCGCCGTAAAGAGCATAAACCTTGGCAGAGCGAACAGTGGGACGCTCGCCCTGGCTGAGAAGCTGGATGCACTGAGCAGCAGAGTCTGCGCGCTGATCAAACTGGCCGGGCAGGGGCTCTACTGCAAAAACAGCATTTGCATCGGAAAGATCAGCTTCGGCATAAACATTATCCAGCTGGGGCTCGGAAAATACAGTGCCGCGGGAATAATCAAAAAGATCAGCGTCTATACCGGAAACATCATAGCGATTGAGGATTCGGACATTCTCAAGAGAGGAAAGACCGAGGAAATTTTTGCAGTCATTAAGAAGACCGGCAGCTTCGGGGGCAAGTCCGGGCTTTTTTTCTACAAATACTCTATAAACCATAATTTATGCCTCCAATGCCCGCTTACCTATATCCTTGCGGTAGTAGGCATTTTCAAAATGTACCTTTTCAACGTTAGCATAAGACTTCTTAACAGCCTCAGCAAGATTATCGGCAGTTGCAACAACGCCAAGAACACGTCCGCCATTGGTGAGAAGCTTCTCGCCATCGAGCTTTGCGCCTGCAATGTAAACTTCTGCCTCAAGACCTTCATCATAGGTGATTTCAAATCCCTTCTTATAGGAGAGGGGATATCCATCGCTTGCCATAACTACGCAGCAGGCAGCACCGGCGGAGAACTTAACCTCGGTTTCAGCCAGCTTGCCTTCAGATACGGCGCGCATAATGGTGAAGAGATCGCTTTCAAGAAGGGGAAGAACAACCTGGGTTTCGGGGTCGCCGAAACGGCAGTTATACTCAATAACCTTGGGGCCATTGGGAGTGATCATAAGGCCAAAGTAGAGGCAGCCCTTAAAGGTGCGGCCTTCTGCATTCATAGCAGCGATGGTGGGCAGGAAAATTTCGTCCATGCAGCGCTGAGCAACTTCTGCAGTATAGTAGGGGTTGGGAGCGATGGTGCCCATACCGCCTGTGTTAAGGCCTTCATCGCCGTCATGAGCGCGCTTATGATCCATGGAGGAAACCATGGGCTTAACAACATTGCCGTCGGTAAAAGCAAGAACGCTGACTTCGGGACCGGTGAGGAACTCTTCAATAACAACATTAAGTCCGCTATCGCCAAACTTCTTATCGCCCATCATTTCGCGAACAGCTTCCTTGGCCTCTTCAAGGCTTTCAGCAATAATAACGCCTTTGCCAAGAGCAAGACCGTCGGCTTTTACAACAACGGGAGCGGTGAGAGTTTCGATATACCGGCAAGCGGATTCAATATCGGAGAAGGTTTCGTAGGCAGCGGTGGGGATGCCATACTTCTTCATGAGGTTTTTGGAGAAAACCTTGCTGCCTTCAATGATAGCAGCCTTCTTGTCGGGGCCAAAGCAGGGGATACCGGCCTCGGTAAGAGCATCAACAGCACCAAGAACAAGGGGATCATCGGGAGCAACAACTGCAAAATCGATGGAATTCTCTTTTGCAAAGGCTACCATACCGGGAATATGCTTGGCATCAACTGCAACGCAAATAGCATCGGCAGCAATGCCGCCGTTACCGGGAAGGCAATAAAGAGTGTCTATGTCGGGAGATTTTTTCAGGGCTTTGACGATTGCGTGCTCACGACCGCCGCCGCCTATTACCATTACTTTCATTGGCAAACCTCGTTTTCTATATCTTAGTGGTGGAAAAGACGCATTCCGGTGAATGCCATTACGATGCCGTAC
>JAFYUG010000135.1 GCA_017558545.1 Oscillospiraceae bacterium
ACGGGGTTATGGGGAGAGCAGAGAATCATCATCTTGGCATTGGGGTCGGCGGCACAGCGCTCAAGATCCTCAAAGTCCATTTCATAGCGGCTCTCGCCCTTGATAAGGCGGTTTTCAATAATGACTCTGTCGTTGCCCTCAATCTCGTTGAAGAAGGGGGTGTAAACGGGAGTCTGAATAATAACGCCGTCACCGGGCTTGGTGAAGCAGCGGATGGCCATGGCAAAGGCCAAAACAACGCCGTAGGTCTGAACAAGCCATTCACTCTTGGCAGTGAAACCGTGGCGGCGCTCATAAAAGCGGCATACAGTATCGGAATATTTCATATCTCCGTAGTAGCCGAAGTAGCCATAGTCCACGCAGTCGAGCAGACCCTTTTTAATCTCGGGGCAGAGGGGGAATTTCATCTCCGCAACGCCATAGGAGATAATTTCGGGGTCATTAATGCCCTTTTCCGCCAGAGCATTCCAAAAATGATGGCTGCGCTCGGGGGCAAGGGTTTCAAAATCGTATTTCATGGTGATGTAACCTTCTTATTTCTTTTTGAATCTGTTGCCGGTGTTGGCGTAAATAACTCCTGCTATGATGCCAATGAGCATCACGGCCTGAGTGAGCCACATGAGCCAAGTTCCCACAAAGGGAGCAAGGGCGAAGAGAAGCATGCATATAGCGCAGAAAAACATGAGCTTTGCCACAAAGCGGCAGAGAGCGGCCTCGTTATACCTGCTCTTCTCCTCCTTGGAGCTGGTGTTGTAACCCGCTATAAGGAAGGCACACTTACCCTTCCACAGCAAAATTCCAAAAATCAGAAAAAGAAGGAAAAGGGGCACGGTAACGGCGAATAATACTATTGCTTCGGTGTTCATATACTTGACCTCCAAAAATTATGTAAACTTACTCTTCTACAGCCACTGCGTAGTGAGCAAACATTTCGGGGTAATCCTGCTCAATATTGCAGCTCTTGCCGTCCTTGACCCAGATATGGAAGCTCTTTGCGGTGGCGCAGGGCTTTTCGTCGCCTTCCCGGTAGAGCTCATAGCGGAAGCCCAGCTTCTTGCCGGAGCAGAGGGTGCAGATGGTTTTCAGAATAACATTGCCGGGAAAGGTAACGGGAGCGCCGTAGCTAAGCTCAAGATTTACCATGGCAGGGTCAACGCCCAGAGCCTTGCTGGGGGCATAGCCGAAGCCCATCTTCTCAAAAAAGTCCATGCGTCCCATTTCGTACCAAATGGGGTATACGGCATGGTGAACAATCTGCATACTGTCGCAGTCGGGATAACGAACATCAATTTTAGTTTCAATGGCCATGAGTGATACTCCTGTCATAATATATTTCTGAGAGATATTATATCAAAAGCCTCCATGGGTGTCAAAAAGAAAAGTGAAATGAATGTATAATGGCGCGCCGAGTCGTCGCGCCCTACGGCCAATGCATAAATCTCAAACATCCACCGCAGCCTATGCCGCACTAAACCCCGCGCATCGCTGCGGGAGCTTAAGTGTAAAAAGTTTTGTCGGCACCAGGCAGTATATTCGCCCGCTGGCACCGCCAAGAGTGTTGTCAGCGCCAAGCGGGGGGATTCCAAAGGGGGACACACTGGCGTGTCCACCTTTGGTGTGCTTTTTCTTTTGCCACTTCTTTTTG
>JAFYUG010000136.1 GCA_017558545.1 Oscillospiraceae bacterium
ATTCGCCTTATAATATACCTATCCAAATAAACTTCGAAAGGGCGGCGCTATATATGTCTTTGTTCAAAAAAGCAGCAAATGATCTTTACTCTGAATCCCCCTTTGAGTGCAAGCGGGGTCAGCTTACCATCCGCGGAACGCACCTGCGTCCCAAAGGAGAAAGTCTGCCCATTGCAATAGTCAGCCATGGCTTCATGGCTAACCGCAAAAGTGTTAAGCAGTATGCCCACGCCCTTGCGGAGATGGGTTACGCAGTATTTTTCTATGATTTCTGCGGCGGCTGCGTACTGGGCGGCAAGAGCGACGGCGAAACCACCGCCATGAGCGTCCTCACCGAGGTGGAGGATCTTCAGGCCGTTGTGGCCTATGCCAAGAGTCTTGAATATACCGGCGAGGAAGTTCTTCTCATGGGCGCAAGCCAGGGCGGATTTGTTTCCGCTCTCACCGCTGCAAGAAACCCCGGCCTTGCCGCCAAGCTCATTCTTCTCTATCCCGCGCTCTGCATCCCCGATGATGCCCGCGCAGGCAAGATGATGTTTGCCAAGTTCGACCCCGCCAATGTGCCCGAGCGCCTGCGCTGCGGCCCCATGAAGCTGGGCAAGTGCTATGTTGAAGATGTTCTCGCCCTTGATCCCTATACCGAGATAAGCCCCTATGAAGGCCCTGTGCTCATCATCCACGGCACGAAGGACTCCATTGTAAATGTGGAATACGCAATAAAGGCGCAAAAGGCCTATACCAATGCCACACTCCATATTATAGACAAGGCAAAGCACGGCTTCCGCGGCAAGTATGACGCCGAGGCTCTTGGATATATCCGCGATTTCGCAAAAATATAAGCTGAAAAAATCACCCTGCCCTTTGACGGGGCAGGGTGATTTTTTGTGTAATTTGTGATAATTATACCTCCCTCTGACGAGGGAGGTGGCTTCGCCTTTAGGCGAAGTCGGAGGGAGAGAAATTTATTATCTTAATCCTTGTTTCCCACAATGAAAACCTGCTCATTTTCCGTTCCGGGATTTTTCTGAATCACCGTATAAAATATGGTTTTATGCATTACTTCGTCGGGAAAGCGCGAATCATAACGCTTCGAATAACTGAATCTTGGCACCTCATTAAACTGTGAAACAGCAATATAATCCGATAGTGTAAAGGTTCCGAACAACACTGCAATAGCACCCAAAACTATCAGTGCGCGCAAAGCACCTTTGGCAATTATTGGCTTAATAAGGATATATAGGCCAATTACCAGAATTATACTTCCCCAAATGGAATAAATGCTGCCCCAACTGCTGTCATTGGGGAATATAGCCAGCGCTGATACGATAACAAATACGCCAAATGCAGACATCAGAGCCCCCACGACCTTTTGTTTTGCCGTTTTTACCTCGTTTTGACTATACTTTGCCATGGCGGCAGCAGTTTCCCTTGTCTCTTTAACCATAATCTCGCTTTTCCTTTCTCCTTGAATGATTTCAGGTATGCTTACATCATAAAAATCTGCAATCTCCACCAGCATGCTTATATCCGGCATATTGCTTCCGGTCTCCCAACGTGATACCGTCCTGCCCGATACGTTAAAAACTTCTGATAACTGTTCCTGAGTAAGTCCTTTTTCTTTTCGAAGCTCTTTCAGAAAACTGCCGATCTTGATCTGATCCATTCAGATGCACTCCTTTCTCTGCAAGCATATGGCGATTTATATTATTTGAACACGACATAAAGCGAGAAATGCCGCATTTTCTTAATTGGACATGCCGCAGCCAGACAATTTATTCCGGCTGTTTAGTCTATTATATCAAATCACCGCAATATAAACAATTTCAGTCCCGGCAGAACTCTCTGCCTGGACTGAAAATACTATCTCAAACTATGCCCATGCAGATTTCCACAAGCAGAGCCACAATAACCACCAGCGCGGAGATAATAAAGCCGTGTATCATGGGACGTATGCCGGCTTTTCTCATGCTGGAGAAGGAAGTGTTGAGACCTATGGCCGCCAGAGCGCAGACCATCAGGAACTTGCTTATACTCTTGGTGGCGGAAACAAAGCCCGCAGGAATGGGCAGCAGGCTTGCGGCAATGCTCATTGCCAAGAAGCCAAGGATAAACCAGGGGAAAATCTTGGTGATGGAGAAATTGGCCTTCAGCTCCTGAGAGGAGGCGTTTGCCAGCGCGGCCTCGCGGCGCTTTATGCTCAGCTGAATGAAGGCGAAAACCACAACTGTGGGGATGATGGCAAGAGTGCGGGTGAGCTTAACCATGGTGGCAAAATCGCCTGCGCCCTCGGAGAAGGCATAGCCCGTTGCCACAACGGAGGAGGTGTCGTTAACGGCAGTTCCCGCCCAAATGCCGAAGGCCTCATCGCTCATACCAAAGGCTCTGCCCATAATGGGGAAGAGAATAATCATGGCCATATCGAAAAGGAAGGTGGCGCTCATGGCGTAGGCCACATCGTTGTCGTCGGCATCAATGGCGGATGAAATGGCCGCAATGGCGCTGCCGCCGCATATACCCGTGCCTGCGGAGATAAGGTTGCTGAGCTTCCAGTTAAGGCCAAGGGCGCGGCCTATGAAATAGCCGCCGCCGAAGCAGGTGAGAAGGGTGAACACCATAACGGTGAGGCTCAGGCGACCCACATAGAGAATGGTGCTTATATTAAGGGAAAGACCCAAAAGAATAATGGCGAATTTCAGTATTTTCTTGGAGGTGAATTTAAGGCCGCTGCCCCAAAGGGAGCTTTTTTTCACCAGAGGGTTCAGGAACATACCAATGAACATAGCCATAACGGCCGCGCCAATGATATGGATGGGCAAAATGCTCTCGATTAAGCTTGCAATGGCGGCAATGATAACTGCCAGGAGTATACCGGGGATGTGTTTGAGTGCTTTCATATTTTTCTCCTTGTTTGTAGTGCCTATTGATTATATGACTAAAAAATGATAAAATCAAATTATCAAATATTATAAATAGATAATCTTAAATTATTGATAGGTGAGCTCATGCTGGATTACAGAACGGATACATTCCTATGCTTATATGAGGAAATGAACTATAGAAAAACCGCCGAGAGGCTGAATATGACCCAGCCGGGAGTGACCCAGCATATAAAGCTGCTGGAAAGCCGCTACGGGGTGAAGCTTTTTGAGTATAATGGCCGCCAGCTTAGACGCACCGAGGCCGCGGAGAGGCTGAAAAGCTATCTTGACCTTGTCCGCGCCGAGGAAGCTGCCCTGCGTGAGCAGTTTGCCGCAAGGGATGTGCTGCGCCTTCGTGTGGGTGCAACCAAGACCATAGGTGAGTTTGTAATCGTGGATAAGATAAAGGAGTTTTTGTCGGAAGAAAACCGCGAGCTTGAGCTGCTGGTGGATAACACGGAGCATCTTTTGGCCATGCTGGAGCGGGGAGAGCTGGATTTTGCCATAATCGAGGGCGTTTTTGATAAGGCAAAATACCCCCATCATCTATATAAAAAGGAAAACTTTTTGGGAATATGCTCGAAAAACCACCCCTTTGCAGGGCGCAAGGTGTCCATAGAGGAGCTTTTCGGGGAAAGCCTTGTAGTCCGAGAAAAAGGCTCCGGCACAAGGCGCTTGCTGGAACAGGCCGTGGAGGATAGGGGGCATAGCCTTTCCGCCTTCCGCCGCTGCAGCGTTTTGAGCAACTTCGCCCTTATCTGCAACCTGGTGGCTGAGGAGGGCGCTATCACCTTTGCCTATGAGCCAATTTCCCGCTGCCGCGCCGACCTCACCACCTTCATGGTGGAGGATATGCACATAAAAGGCGAGTTCAACTTCGTATACATAAGCGAGACCACCGCCCGCCCCCTCACGGTGTTTTTCGAGGATTGAGGGGAAAAGGAGTAAGTTATGAAAAAGCTGATTTTAAGTATATTTATTTTAGCCATCGCCCTCACTCTGGCCGCCTGCGGTGGTGAGAGTGTCGAGCCGACTCCCGCGCCTGCTGAGCCTGCACCCACGGCAACACCGGAGCCCACGCCGGAGCCCACGCCCGAGCCTACCCCAACGCCTGCACCGGAGCATTCCGAGCTTTATGTCCCCGGTCTTGAGATAACGGACCTCATCCGCTATTTCAACGAGGTCACCTTGGATGCGGAGTTCGTCAATGGCGGGGACGCCAGCCTGGTGCAGAAATGGGATAGCCCCATAAACTATGTCCTTTTGGGGGACTACACCGAGGAGGACAAGGCCATAGTTGAGGAGATGGCCGCATTTCTGAACACCATTGACGGATTTCCCGGTATGCAGGAGGCCGAGGAGGAATATATGTCCGATTTGGCCATACATTTCTGCACACAAGAGGAAATGGTGGACATTCTTGGAGATAACTTTTGGACCATGGATGGGGGCGTAACATTTTGGTATGATGACGCAAACCGCATTTATGATGCCACCATATGCATACTCAGCGATTTGACGGAGCCTCTTCGCAGAAGTGTTATTTTGGAGGAAATTTATAACGGCCTCGGCCCCGTGCAGGATAGCGACCTTCGAACGGACAGCATAATTTGGAGCGGCTATGCCTCACCCCAAAATCTCACGGTTATAGACGAAACCATATTGAAGCTTCTTTATAATGAGGCCATTTCCTGCGGTATGAGCGCCGAGGAGTGCGAAGCGGTCATAAGAGAGCTTTATTGGTAAAAGAAATGTTTGCAAAGAGTATGCAAAGGGCGTATATGATATAGCTCATAAGAATTAAGGGTGTGGAAAAACATTGAGATACACAAAATATATTGCGCTTATCCTCATTTTGGCCTTGCTCCTTTGCGGCTGCGGAAAGGAAGAGCCTGCTGACCCCTATGCAGGCATGGCGCAGGTGGAAACGGGCTACGGCACCAAGATGTGGATAAGGCCCATAGAGGGTGTTCCCGTCAACGAAATAGGCCCCGAGGACTTTTCCGAGGGCGTATACATAGGCGGAGAATATGATGTAATCGAGGGCATAGATGTCAGCGAGCATCAGGGTGTCATCGACTGGGATATGGTGGCCGCTGACGGCATAGACTTTGTCATTATCCGCGCAGGCTACCGAGGCTATAGTCAGGGCGGCTTATTCATGGATAATTATTTTTATGATAATCTCCATGGCGCGAAAAACGCCGGTCTTGATATAGGCCTTTATTTCTTCTCTCAGGCAATCACCGTTGAGGAGGCTGTGGAAGAGGCGCAGTACCTTCTGAAGCTCCTTGAGGACTGCCACGCCGAGAGCATAGATATGCCCATTTTCTACGATTGGGAGAGCATAGGCAACGACGAAGCCCGCACCGACGGTCTGGGAGGCGATATAATAACCGACTGCGCTTTGGCCTTTTCCGAGGTTATTTCTGCGGCTGGCTACGAGGCAGGCGTTTATTTCTACCGCAATCTGGGCTATTTCAGCTATGACCTTGGCCGCCTTACGAATCTCACATGGTGGGCTGCCGCTCTGAACGATTACCCCGATTTTTATTATGAGCACTATTTGTGGCAATATGATGTGTCCGGCCCCGGCTCTGTGGACGGCATAGAAGGGGAAGTGGACAGAAATAAGCTCTTTATCCCCATTATCACCGAAGAAATTCCCGAAGTATGAACGAAATGCACAGAAGGATAATATCTCTTCTGTGCATTTTTTATGAGTGCCAAGGGGCTTTTTTGCTGGAAAAGATATGGAAAGCATGATAATATATAGAAAACAAAAGCGGAGGCCAGGCCATGGAAAGACTTAAAACATTTATATTTGCCATCCTTGCAGGCGCGGCAATAGGCATAGGCGGCGCCGCCTTCCTCAGTGTTGAGAGCAAGGTTTTGGGCAGCGTGCTCTTCACTGTGGGACTTTTCACGGTTTGCACCTTCGGCCTCAATCTCTATACTGGCAAGGTTTGCTATGTCTTTGAAAATCCCCTCGGCTATACCATTGATGTGCTTATAATCTGGCTTGGCAACCTTGTGGGCACTTTCCTCTGCGCCCAGCTTTTCCTCCTCACCCGCATTGGCCCCGCTATGGCGGAAAAGGTTATGGGCATCTGCGATATGAAGCTCTCCGACGGCCTTCTCAGCATCTTCATCCTCGCCATTTTCTGCAATGTGATGATATTCATAGGCGTGGACGGCTATAAGCGCTGCCAGCATGAAATTGGCAAATACCTTGCCCTTTTCTTCGGCGTTGTGGTCTTCATCCTCTGCGGCTTTGAACATTGCGTTGCCAATATGTTCTATTTCTCCCTCGGCGGAGTTTGGAGCGCCAAGGCCTTCGGCTATCTCATTATCATGACCCTGGGCAACGGCGTGGGTGGAGTTATCTTCCCCCTTATCAGAATGTGGAAGGAGAAGAAAGCATGAGAAAATCCTTTGGCGCAAAGCCCTTTATGTACCCCATGCCCGTGCTGATTATTGCCACCTATGACGAAAACGGTGTCCCCAACGCCATGAACGCCGCTTGGGGCAGCGCTGCGGATATTAACCGCATTGCCATTTATGTGAGCGCAGGCCACAAAACCATGAAAAATATCCTCGCCGGCAGCGACTTCACCGTCAGCATGGCAACTGCCGCCACCGCCGCAGCCGCCGACTATGTGGGCATAGTTTCCGGCAACAAGGTGGAAAATAAGATAGAAAAATGCGCCTGGCATTGCACCAAGAGCGAAAAGGTGAATGCGCCCCTTATTGATGAGCTGCCCATGGCTCTGGAGTGCCGCATGGTGAGCTATGATACCGAAAGCGAGCTGCTTATAGGCGAAATTGTGGACGTTGTGGCCGATGAAAGTGTCATCACCGATGGCAGCATAGACCCCCGCAAGCTGGACCCCATCTGCTATGACCCCGTGAACCACGATTACCTCCGTCTCGGTGAAAAGGTGGCCAACGCCTTCGAAGACGGTAAAAAACTGATATGAAATAAAAAACCGACCTATAAGGTCGGTTTTTCGTTTTAAAGGCTCACTTTTAAAGGGAGCTAGCAAGCTTGTTGAGATACGCTCCACTCGCTTCGCTCGGTCGGTATGACGCCCTTAGGGTCAGATTGCGCTTTTAAAGGCCCCCTTTCCAAGGGGGCTGGCAGCCCTTGGGCTGACTGGGGGATAAGG
>JAFYUG010000137.1 GCA_017558545.1 Oscillospiraceae bacterium
TGAGGGCAGAGCTATCCTTATCATAGCGGGGAAAGACAATCTTTCTGAACTCAAAGTTTTCTTTTTCAAGTCTTTCGCAGAGCTTTTTATATTGGGTGGATTTTCCGCTTCCGTCAATTCCTTCTATTACTATAAGATTACCTTGCATCATTTTAACCTCTGATCTTGCTAAAAATAACCACAATCATAAATTTGGGCAAATTCATCATGCGAATAATGCGTTTGGGTTCTTTTTTGAGTCTATAAAGCCACTCAAGGCCAAGTTTCTGCCATTTCTCGGGGGCGCGTTCAACAATACCGGCAAAAACATCAAGGCTGCCTCCGGCGCCAATCATAAGACCAACATCAAGGCGATGTGCATTTTTCTGCATCCATTTTTCCTGTTTGGGAGCGCCAAGACAAACCAGCATTAAATCAGGTTTTGCAGAGTTAATTTTTTCTATTATAGGCTCATCATCGGTGAAATAGCCGTCATTTGTGCCTACAAATCTAATTCTGGGATATCTTGCAGAAAGATTTTCCGCAGCCTTATCAGCAACACCGGGCTTAGAACCAAAAAGGAACACACTTCTTCCCTCTTCGTTCATCTTCTCCATAAGCGCAGTTGTAAAGTCGATTCCGGGAACGCGCTCCTTCATGGGAGTTCCCAAAAATTTGGCTCCATAAATAACGCCGATTCCATCAGGGATGACAAGCTCAGCATCCTTCACAGCGGAGAGCATTTCCTCATCCTCACGGGCACGCATAACAATTTCAGGATTGGGTGTTACCACATAATATGCCTTGTGCTCAGATTGAATTTTGTAGGCATATTCAACAGCCTCAGTTTTAGTAACATTATCAAATGGGACACCCAAAATATCTATACGGGAAAATAAATTATTCATATCTGCGAGAACACCTCTCCGATTTTATCTCTTATAACAAGGTCAGCATATTCATCATGACTAGTTCTATCTCTGTTAATGAGAACAAGCTTATCTCCTCTATAATAGTTGATTAATCCCGCAGCGGGATAGACAACGAGGCTTGTTCCTCCAATGATAAGCATATCAGCATGTCTGATATAATTTATAGCAGCATAAATATCCTCTTGCTTAAGGGCTTCTTCATAGAAAACTATATCAGGCCTTATAACTCCCCCGCAATCGCAGCGAGGAACATCCAGTTCTTTATCAGTCATAATCTCTGCCGGATGAGACTTAAGACATTTGGAGCAATAAGCTCTATGAAGGCTTCCGTGAAGCTCGATTACATTTTTACTGCCGGCAGCTTGATGAAGACCATCAATATTCTGAGTAATTATAGCCTTGAGTTTACCTGCTTCTTCAAGCTGAGCCAGCCTAAGATGGGCTGCATTGGGCTTTGCATCTCCAACAAGGAGTTTATCATGATGGAAGCGATAATAATCATAGGGCTTGGACATGAAGAAACTATGGCTTAAAATTTCTTCCGGCGGATAATCATATTTCTGATTATAAAGTCCGTCCACACTGCGAAAATCAGCAATTCCGCTTTCGGTGCTTACGCCGGCGCCGCCGAAAAACACTATATTTTCGCTCTCGGCGATCATTTCCTTAAGTTTTGCAATTTTATCGTCCAAGTTCATCACCTGCCCATAAAAATACATAGTAATTATACATCTCTCATGCTGCAAATTCAATAGAAAAAGCATGAACAATTTAGGCGGCCTCACATAGGAATTTACACGGTTTTGATTGAATCTTTTTCCCCGCAGCTGTCCCCGTTTCTCTTGAAATACACAAACTATTTCTGCAAGAGCCGGATAAAGCTGAAAAAACCTTCTATTCAAAACTGCGAAGCACTCCAAAGTAATATATTTTTCTGCAAGACAAAGAAAAAAGCCGTGGCAAGGCTGTCGCCTGCCATGGCTTTTTTATGCAGTATTGCCGGAAAAGATACACTTTGGAGCGTATAAATCCCTATGTGAGTCCGCCTTTTGTTCCTGCTTTTTAACTATTTACTTATAGAGCTCATGGAATTCTTCCAGTGTGAGATCATTTTCCATGATATAAGTGGCAACTTCTACACCAACATAGCGGAAGTGCCAGGGCTCATAAATAATACCGGTTATGTCCTGTTTGCCATCGGGATAGCGGAGAATAAAGCCATATTCATGGCAATGCTCCTTCATCCACTTGAAAAGGGCGGTATTCTCAAGGCTTCTGTCCTTGCTTGCATAATACTGATCGGTGATATCAGCGCAAAGACCGCTCTGATGTTCGCTGGTACCGGGAGGCGCAACTATTGTTGCAGCAACAGCTCTGTCGCCGCCATACTGGCTGACCTTGCGTTCATAGAGGTAGTTCTGCTCACTATAGCTGCGATAGGTGGAGCTAAGGAAAACAGACAAGCCCTCGCCTCTTGCCGCCTCGATGAATGCTTTAAGAGCATCAACTGCTCTGATGTCAAAGCTCTGAGAGCCTTCAAGAGTGGTAAGCTCGGGCACATAATCTCCAATATTATTATTGGAGTTTATAAGAACATACTCCCAGCTATTTATATCAATATCCGGTTTATCGGAATAGGGTTCGGGGGTGGGAGTAGGTGTAGGTTCAGGAGTAGGCTCGGGAGTAGGCTCGGGGGTAGGTTCTGGAGTGAGCTCAGGAGTGGTCTCTGGCTCCAAAACAGGAGGCTCAACAGGAGTTGCAAGTTCCTGAGTAGGAATATTAGGAATATCAGGTGTTTTGGCAGTATGGTGAATAACCGTTACTGCTACAAGAACAACAACAAGAAGCAAAAGAATAATTTTCTGAATAGAATTATTTTTCATAACAAAGCCTTCTTATAAAATCAGGCGCACAATGTGCGCCCGATAAATTAATTATTAAGCCTCGGGAATTTTGTAGAGATCTATAAACTCTTCAAGGCACAGATTATTTTCCATCATAAAGGTTGCGGCCTCAACGCCAACATAACGGAAATGCCAGGGCTCATACCAACCGGTAATCTCCTCTTTATCCTTGGGATAACGAAGAATGAAGCCATACTCATGGCAATGCTCTGCCATCCATACGAGAAGAGGCATCTCTTCCACATCTTCAGCAACAAGAGTAGTGGAGGAGTTATCAATTATATCAGCTGCCAGGCCCAACTGATGCTCGCTGGTTCCCGGATATGCAACCAGCTTGCGGGCCTGCATTTCAGCCTCTGCCAAATCACCGTCAGGCCAAGCTATCTGGCTTGCCTTGCCGTTAAAGATAAATGCCTGAGTGGAATAGGGTCTATATGCTGTGGATATATAAGTTGAAAATCCATTCTGACGAGCTCCGTCAAGGAAGGAATTCAAGGCATCCACAGCGCGGGAATCGAAATACTGGCCGTTATCCACTTCGCTTACATCGGGAGCAAAGGACTTGGAGAGAACATTGATGTTATTTACAAGTCTGAGGTTCCATTCGTGAATAGAAACATCGGGAAGCTCTATCTCAGGAGTAGGAACGGGGGTTGCCACAGGTTCAGGGCTTATATCTGCGCCTACATCGTCAGGAACATATCCTTCGGATCCGTTAATAATATCACTTGGAATGCTTATAGTAGGTGTCTGAGCGGTTGGAAGCGCAGGAGATACACGGGAGCTGACAATGGAAAGCAGAATGACAACCAAAACAAGAAGCGTTATACGCCATTTATGTTTCCGCATCAGTTATACCTCCTTCATGAATTATTGATAAATTAGGTCTGTTTGATAATTATACTTTACAAACTGACAATGTATATTACCACATATCATTAAAATATGCAAGCTTTTCTCCACAGGGCAATAAAAACGCAGGGGATAACACCCGTTATCCCCCACCGATTAATTTATGAAACTGAAATTTTAACATCCAGCAAGGAGCCGGGATAATATGAGCAATAAATATTCCATACTATAGCACTGCCATCTGAACTTGTATATGCCATAGCAGTATCTTCAGCCTTTCCGGACCAATTGACAAGCTTGAGATCAAATTGTGTTTCCTTGGCTATAGTAGAAGCAATGGTTTTCGCATTAAATTCTTCCTCAATTGCGTTTGCATAGTCTTCAAAATTATTAACGCAAACACCGCTGATGTAGATATAATAAACGAAACCCGTTTCTGCATCCATATAAACATCAATCCAGTTGGTCCAATCGCCTTCGTCCTGGAGCCACATATGGCAAATGGTCATAGACTTTTCGCCATCGCTAAGATTGATATACTCTTCTCCTGCGGTTATAAGCTTTCTCACAGTTGAATCTATGATTGCAGAAGAACAAATTTGATCAAACCTGCTGTCGCAGAATTTAAGCATACTTTTTTCAGGCTCTTTAACCACTTTATACTTAATCTCTGCATCCTTTGCATTATACTTCGCAAACATTGCAGCTCTCTCGCCTGTGATGAAATAAGGATCGGCAGGGCCATCGTCTCTAAAAGCAAGAGGAATAAGGGAGCTGAAAACAAAAACAACGCATGCAGCCACAATGTAGATAAGCATTCTTGTTTTTTCGGAAAGCTTTTCAGATGTCTTGGAAAGTCTTTTAATCATCCTGCGCATCTCCTTTCAGGAAGATGCGAACAGTTGTGCCTTCCCCCAATTCACTTTCATACTCAAGAGATGTATCGTGAAGCTCAGCTATACGCTGGCAAAGAGCAAGACCAAGACCTGCACCGTTTTGGGCTCTGGAGCGGGATTTATCTATCATATAGAAAGGCTCCATAATCTTGGTCAATTCCTCTTTCTTCATGCCCCTGCCGTGGTCGCGGACATAAAGGGAATATCCGTTCTCTTCAGCCTTGCCAAAAAGTTCTATGACATCATTTTTCTTGCTGGCCTTTCGGGCGTTATCAACAAGATTAATCATAAGAGTTTTGAAAAGATCCGGCTCAACCTTAATCTCACCGGGCTCCCAACGCATATCCAAGGTTATTCCGTCATTGGAGAGCGATGGAACTGTAACCGCAGCTATTGAACGGATAAAATAACCAACTTCAAACTGTTTCTTTTCAAATCCCTGCTTACCGGCAACTATAATATCCATAAGCTTAAGGGACAAAGACTCCAATCTTTTTCCCTCAGAAAATATATATCCTGCGGCTGTAAATCTGGATTTAGGGCTCATCTCTTTTGAGCGTATCATGTCGGCATAGCCGATGATTGCAGTGAGAGGAGTTTTAAGCTCATGGGCGAAGGAGGCAATAAACTCCTCTCTTCGTCCGGCAACATCCTCAAGATTGCTGATAGCTGCTTCAAGTTCTCTGATTTTTGCTCGGCTGACTCTGATTTCGTTAACATCTCTCTGGGTGTGATATACATCCACAAAGCATACAACGAAAGAGCCTATAACTGTGGCCAAAATAAGAAACAAGATATACAGACCATACTTTGAAACGGCACCGGGAAATCGGCTGATAAAAAAGCACTCTCCCGCACAAATAACCAGCATAAATATGATGGCAGAAGTGAAAAATGTCTTCAGTGTTTTAGTCATGGCGGGTTAATTATACCTCCAGACGGTAGCCGACTTTATAAATGGCCTTAATCTTATCTTCCCAATGAAGCTTCTTTCTAAGTCTCTGAACATGAAGGTCAACAGTTCTGGAATCGCCCATAAAATCGCTGCCCCAAACATTTTCATAAAGGGTTTCTCTGAAAAGAGCAATGTTTTTATTGCGGGCGAAAAGAAGAAGCAATTCAAACTCCTTCATAGTAAGGGCAATTTCTCTGTTGCCTCTGCGAACCGAGCGGGAACGAGTGTCGATAATTATATCATCAACTATAATCTCAGTCTGGGTCTTTCCTGCACGGCGCAATATGCTTTCTACGCGGGCAAGAAGCTCAACAATCTCAAAAGGCTTAGTAAGATAATCATCTGCACCCAGTTTGAGTCCCTTAACCTTATCCTCAGTGGAGCCTTTTGCAGTAAGGAAAATAACAGGGATATTCAGGGGCTTAATATAATCCAGTACCTCATATCCGTTTGCTCCGGGAAGCATAATATCAAGGAGCACAAGGTCAAATCTTTCAACTTCAAGAATATCACAGGCAGAGATGCCATCATACACGCAGGTGCAGTTATATCCCGCCTCGCTGAGATTCATCTCTATAAGATCATTGATAGGTTTTTCGTCATCGACGATAAGAATCTTTATCATATGCATCACTCCAAGTTAATCTTGTATCAGCTATGTATCTGTATTGTATCATAAAATTATTACATAATAAAGATGGCTTCTCAATCTTCCATGGCCTTTCTTAGCTTTTCTATGGCCTTTTTTTCAATTCTTGATACATAGCTTCTGCTTATTCCGCATTTTTCTGCTGTTTCACGCTGGGTTAAAGCCTCTCTTCCCCAAAGTCCATATCGCAATGAAATTATTTCTGCCTCTCTTTTATCAAGCACCTTCCTAACGCTGTCAAGCAAACGAAGTCTCGTTTCCTCGGCGCTTAAATTATCAAGCATGTCATCCTCGCAGGCAAGAATATCCATAAGAGAAAGGCTGTTGCCTTCCCCGTCCACATCTATAGGCTCAGAAAGACTAAAATCACCTGAAGATTTTTTTAAGCTTCTAAAATGCATTAATATTTCATTTTCGATGCATCGGCTGCAATAGGTGGCTAGTCTAACATTTTTATCCGGACGATAACTGCTGACGCCCTTAATCAAGCCAATTGTACCAATGGAAATAAGGTCATCATTATCAGAACTTTGAGAATAATATTTTTTCACTATATGGGCAACCAGGCGCAAATTATGTTCTATGAGAATATTTCTCGCATTGGTATCCTCTTCAAGAATCCACTTATCTACATACTCTCTTTCCTCATGGTCTTTAAGTGGTTTAGGGAAAGTTCCCTGAACGCCATCTCCAAGCCTTAATGCCAGGACACCATTACTGACCAGCAAAAGAAATGCAGCCGAAAGCATACATTTTCCTCCTTACCATAAGATAAGGCTATTTTATTCGACATAGCTTGGCAAAAATGATAGTCCAATTCTTAAAATAAATTATCCCTCTGCGCAAAACGCAGAGGGATAAAACTATCAGCATATAATCTGAACGCCTTTATGGCAATTAACTATATATACATCCTGATGCTTGCCGCCATCCTCGCCATCACGAGTCCAGGCAACAGGCTCTTCAAACATGATTCTGACTTCCTTACTTTTAAGGAAAACTACATTATTCTGATCATAATTATTACTCAGAATACTTGTAATAATCTCGTTAACATCTTTTATAGCCTGAGGCATTCTGATAAGAAACACTTCAAACAAGCCGTCAGACAAAGAAACTCTTTCGCTGTCAATATGAAGCAATCCGGCAACAGAAGTGGAATTTGTTATTGCTCCGAAAATAAATTCGTCTCTGATAACTCCATCGTCATATTCAATTATTGCTCTTGTGCCGCTAAGCTTAGGCAGACGTTTTATGGCTTCAAGCATATATGCGGTATGTCCCAAGGTATGCTTCAGCTCCTGAGGCGTTGCATAGCTCACTTCGGTGAAAGCACCGAATGCGGAAATATAGGTAAAATATTTATCTGTGCCAAAAAGACCTACATCGTAGTCAACGAGATTGCCTTCAACTATTCTTCGTGCAGAAGCTACAGGCTGCTTACTGTCAAGTCCAAGAGTTCTGGCAACATCATTGGTTGTTCCCATGGGAATATAGCCAATAGGCTTTCTTTCATCAAGCTGAACAACAGCACTTACAACCTCGCTGAGAGTACCATCGCCGCCAATGCAGGCAATCAAATCATAATTGTGAGCATTTTCCGCGATAAGCTCAACTGCATGACCATGATATTTTGTAAAAAACACACTTGGGACAATGTCCGAAGAAGCAAAAACACTCAAAACCTCCGCAAGAGAGGACTTATATTGGCCCTTTCCGGCGTTGGGATTTATAACAAGCATCATTTTTCTTGCCAAGTCTGATAGCACCTCCGTAGAAACGCAAAAATGATTATGCTCATCAAGCGCATTCATTATAACCCCCAATATAGCTAAGCTCAAGTAAAGAATTTGTGAACTTTTTATACTGTAAATAAACTATTAACAATGGAAAATTTGATTGCACTACGATAAAAATAATGATAATATATGCTGGTGTTTTATTAAACTAAGGAGTAATTCATCCATGAAAAACAAAATTATTGCGCTTGTTCTCGCACTTATTCTCTGCATGAGCCTTTTTGCAGGCTGCGGCAGCACTGCCGAAGCTCCCGCTGAAGCTCCTGTTGAAGACGACACTGCTGCCACCGACTCTACAGAAGCAGCAGAGCCCACTGTTTACACCACCTTTGACTACGATGCAGCTTACGCAAGCTACGATCCCAATGCTGTTGTATTTACCGTTAACGACATTGAAATCACTTGGGAAGAATATTATGGCTGGCTTTACAGCATTATTGAGCAGTATGAAATGTATCTTGGCACCGAATTCGCATGGGAAGACCTTTATAGCGAAACCATGACCCTTGAAGATTACGCCAAGTATTACACCGAAACCATGTGCGCTCAGTATGCAATAGTAAACGCCATGGCCAAGGAAGCCGGCCTTGAGCTTACCGATGATCAGATTGCCTCTATCGAAGAGCTTCTTGCATCCGATGCCGTAAACTACACTAATGGCGATGTTGACGCCTTTGTTGAGTTCCTTGAGTCCACCTATATGGATCTCGAATATTATTACTATATCCAGGCCAGCTCCATTTATTATCAGGGTCTTTATGAATATTACTTCGGCGTTGATGGCGATAATATCTCTGACGAAGAAGTTAAAGATTTCATCAACACCAACGGCTTCCTTTACGCAAAGCACATCCTCTTCCTCACTCAGGATTCCGCTACCGGCGAAAGCCTTGATGATGCAGCCAAAGCAGAAAAATACGCCCTTGCTGAGGATACCCTTACTCAGCTTCAGGCATGCCATACCCAGGAAGAACTTCTTGCAAAGTTTGATGAGCTCATGAACTCTCTCAGCGAAGATGGCGGTCTTGCAAGCGCTCCCAACGGCTACTACTTCCTTCCCGGTGAAATGGTTACCGAGTTTGAAGAAGGAACCAAGGCTCTGGAGCCTTACAGCATTTCCGATATTATTGAATCCGCCTATGGTTACCACATCATTCTTCGCCAGCCCATCACTCCCGATTCCATCTATGACACCGGTTATTCCTTCCGCACCCTTGCTTCTCAGTATGCTTTTGACAACATGATGAGCCAGAAATTTACAGAAGCAGTATTTTCCTATACCGAGGAGTTCTCTGATTTCAGCATTGCCAATATCATGAACACCATGGAAGTGACCCAATGATTTATTCAAACATAACCGAACTTATAGGACACACTCCCCTATTAAGGTTAAGTGGCATCGAGAAGGAGTTTAACTGCACTTCTCATATTATTGCCAAACTGGAAAAACACAATCCTGCCGGAAGCGCAAAAGATCGCGTTGCGCTGAACATGATTCGCGCTGCCGAAAAATCCGGTGAGCTTGCCGGTGGAGGACTTATTATCGAGCCCACCAGCGGCAACACGGGAATAGGTCTTGCCGCCTGCGCAGCCGTTTTAGGCTATCGCTGCTGCATAGTCATGCCTGACAGTATGAGTGCTGAGCGAATCAAGCTTATCAAAGCTTACGGTGCGGAAATTGTGCTCACTCCCGGCATCGGCGGAATGAACGCCTGCATTGAGAAGGCCGAAGAAATTCAAAGACATAACCCCGGCAGCATTATTGCAGGTCAGTTCTATAATCCTCATAATCCCGAGGCCCATTACCTTAGCACCGGCCCCGAAATTTGGGAGGACACCAAGGGTAACATTGATATTCTTGTAGCAACTGTTGGAACAGGCGGAACTATTAGCGGAACAGGCAAATATCTCAAGGAACAAAATCCCGATATCAAGGTTGTTGCCGTTGAGCCTGCCGCATCTCCCCTTCTCTCCGGCGGAACTGCCGCCCCCCACGGAATTCAGGGTATAGGAGCGAACTTCATCCCCGAAGCATTGGATAGAAATATCTATGACGAGATCATCTGCTGCAAGGATGATGACGCCCTTGAAACCATGAAAACTCTCGCTAGAACCGACGGTGTTTTTTGCGGAATATCTTCAGGCGCTGCTCTTTGGGCAGCAATAGAACTTGCAAAAATACCTGAGAATAAAGGCAAAACCATCGTCACCGTTCTTCCCGATACAGGAGAGCGCTATCTTAGCGTTCTATAAATAAAAAAGACTTATGCTTTTGCATAAGTCTTTTTTATTTTCACTTTTGTATTCTGAGGGCATTAAGGATGGCTATTACGCATACGCCAACATCGGCAAAGGCTGCAGCCCACATTCCCGCAAAGCCAAAAGCTCCAAGAATTAAAACCGCGAACTTAACACCAAGAGCAAACACTATGTTTTGCTTAGCTATCATCCCCGTTTTTCGTGCTATATTGATGGCATAAGGAATTTTGGCAAGTTTATCATCCATAAGGACAATATCGGCAGCTTCAATTGCTGCATCGGAGCCAAGGGCGCCCATTGCTATACCTACATCTGCTCCGGCAAGGCAGGGAGCATCATTTATTCCGTCGCCAACGAA
>JAFYUG010000015.1 GCA_017558545.1 Oscillospiraceae bacterium
AAGCACATGGCGAACAACGTCCGCACTGGTGAGGCGGCATATGGCTACATCCTCTATTCCTTCCAAAACGCGCATAGCCTCTTTAAGTCCGCTGGGCTTATCGGAAGGCAGGTCTATCTGAGTAACGTCGCCGGTGATAACCATTTTGGAACCAAATCCCATACGGGTGAGGAACATTTTCATCTGCTCGCGGGAAGTATTCTGAGCCTCGTCGAGAATAATAAAGCTATCGTCAAGAGTGCGTCCGCGCATATAGGCAAGGGGAGCAACTTCAATATTGCCCTTTTCAAGATAGCTATTATAGGTTTACGCTCCAAACATATCAAAAAGCGCATCATAAAGAGGACGCAGATAGGGGTCAACCTTACTCTGAAGATCTCCGGGCAGGAAGCCAAGACGCTCGCCTGCTTCAACTGCAGGACGGGTAAGGATTATGCGGTTGACTTCTTTGGCGCGGAATGCTGCAACTGCGGCGGCAACGGCCAGGTAGGTTTTGCCGGTACCTGCAGGACCTATACCAAGGGTGATGGTATTATTCTTGATGGCCTCGCAGTAAGCGCGCTGGCCGAGAGTTTTGGCCTTTACGGCCTTGCCCTTGCTGGAAACGCATACGGTGTCCTCGGCAATGGCGCTGATTTTTGCCTCTTTGCCCTCGCGGACAAGCTTAAGAATATAACGAACATTCTGAGCATCTATATTCTCGCCTCTTGCCGCAAGAGAAATAAGACCCTGTACAGCCTTCTCTGCCAAAGCAACATTTTCTTCGCTGCCGCTGATGCGAAGGCTGCTGTCCCTATCGGTTACGGCAACATCAAGCTCTGTTTCTATTATTCTTATGTTCTGATCAAAGGAACCGAAAACATTAACTATGTTTTCAATTCTGTCCACTTCAATTCTTCTTTCTGCCATTTATTACTCATCCGCTTTCTTATAAAACTTTTCCGTGTATGAAACCTTTTCATCTTCGCTTATGACTTTGGAAACGCCTATTTCTTCAATGCATCTCACTCTTAAGCAAGCCTCATAAACTCCATCCGAAGAATATATGTTCAGCTTTTCGCTGATAATTTCTCCATTTGCGGAAGCATCCGCAAGATAATTTTTCAAACAAGCTTCAAGGCTGCTTCCCGCCTTATAAGCATCTCTTGAAATGCTGCTCACATCATAAGGCATAATTGTTTCGCGAATTATACTTATAGGCAGGCTTATCAGCCCGGGTATCTCCGCGTTCCATACAGAGATGATTTTATCACAACCACCACCGGAAATGCTACTATCTGAATAAAAATTTATTCGATTATTTCCTATAATCACGGAAAAAGTGTGCTTTATTTTTCCTTTATACTCCCTAACAAGCATATTTTCAGGGCATATAGCCAAATATTCACTATTTGTTTCTGCAATTATTGTCCCCTGACTTTTAACAAAGCTTGGAGGCGAGTAGCTGCTCTCCACCGCTCCTGAAATAAGAATATCACCTTTTTGAACAATTTCTCCCCTCGTCACCAAGGATTGTCCCACGAGAGAGCGTACATCTTTTATGAAGGCTTCCTTGTCCGCCACTATATGGGAAGGCTCACCCTCAAATACCATATCTGGCTTTTCCTGCCTTTCAACGCATATTACCTCCCCCACACTTCCCTGTATATTTACGGTTATCCAGCTAAGCTCCGGCATTTTGGCCAGTACCCTGCTTCGTATATCCTCCGCATACAAATCCGGCCAAAATGTCCCTGCCGCAACACCGCATTCCTTCAGAGCACTTAAAATTTCACCGTCGCTTATATTCTCGTTCCCTTGAATATTTAACTCCCATAAAAACAGTTTTGAATAAAAAAGCAATAGCAAAAGGCTTAAAGACAGCAGTATCAAAAGCGCCCTTTTCCTGGCAAGGATTTTCCAGCCTTCTCCGCCATCCAATATTTTAGCAGAATAGCCATATTTATTTATTATAGAGGACATTCTTTTCATGTCTGATGGGGAAACAATTATTTTTAAGGAATAATCATCTATTTTTCCGGCCGAGATAATATTGATGTCCTTTTTTACGCACTCATTGAGAAACAGTTCGGGAGAGCATCCGCTTATTTCAACTTTTGCCTTTCCGGAAGGAGCTTTTCTTTTATTCATCCGCTTCACCCCAGTTCGATAGACTGAATCTTACCGCCAATAACTATGCTATCTGAATCGATTGCATATAAGCTCAATGCGCTACCACTCAAAGAAAGTTGCCCTTTTTTCATAGCAATTAAAATAAATTCCTCCGAGTATTCCAATATTCCCCTATGGTTTTCTATCAGCAAATGGCTATCCCCGCTTAAAATCAGCCGCCCATGACCAAGTGCTTCCGCAGGAAGAGCGAAGCGTTCCATTGCTTTTTCAATTATTTTCATATTCATCCCACCCCCACGCAGAATTTCCAATAAGCCTCAAAGGATTATATGTGGAAAACATTCTGCATAGAATTTTTGCATGCCGGAGGTGAACAAGTTATGAGAAATAAAAGCACTCTATTGGGCCGATGCATCTATTGTTCGTTAACTATCCTTTGTCTTTTTCTCCTGATAATAAATCCCCAATGTGCATCTGAAGCAGTCAGAAAAGCGCTCTCCATCTGCGCTCGCATTATACTTCCATCTTTGCTGCCCTTTTTCTTCATATCGGGCATAATTTATTCTCTTTCCATTCCTGAGTATCTTGCGAGGATATTGCAAAAGCCTATGGAAAAACTCTTAGGCTTAAATCCATGGGCCTGCACACCTCTGCTCCTTGGACTTTTGGGAGGTTATCCCGTTGGAGCGGCAAGCTTGGTTCAGCTTAGACTTGACGATAAAATAAACGTAGAGGAAGCCGACACCCTTTTGCCTATATGCAACAACACAGGCCCATCTTTTATAATAGGCGCAGTAGGCGGGGGCATATTCTCAAGCTTTGAAGCCGGCTTGACCCTTTACGTTTGTCATATTTTGTCCGCTATTGCCCTTGCATTGCTATTTTCCCGCAAAGGCTCATTTCCACCCTTGGAATTCAACGAGGTGGAAAACATCAGCCTGAGCAGCGCATTAACTTCCTCTATCAAAAGCGCAACAGAAAAATGCCTTGGAATATGCGGCTATGTGATATTCTTTTCCGTTCTTTCATCCCTTTTGGACGAATTGGGCATATTAAGCTTTCTTGCCATCAGCATCAACAGGCTATCGGGATTTGATATTGGTCTTTGCCGCAGTCTTGT
>JAFYUG010000138.1 GCA_017558545.1 Oscillospiraceae bacterium
AAAACATGCCGGTGGCATGTTTTTAGCAACCGACCGCAGCGGCTATGCCGCGAGGAGGGAACCAATTCGCGGCGGGCGGCAGATTGCCGCCCCTACAATAGCATACCAATTAGAATTGCCTAAAAAAGCGGGCGAACGCAGGAGCGCCCCTACAATTTGAGGTAATAAGTAATAGGTAAACTTTTCCGTCATTGCGTGGAGCCGAAGGCGACATGGCAATCCGTAACCCCACGTGGCTCTCCCCTATGGGGAGAGGCTTAAAAATGTGAAAATCCCGAATTCATAAGAATTCGGGATTTTTTGCATATAAAATTATTCGGTTACATATCGGAGGTTTCTTGCGGTGTTGGAGCTCATCATGAAGCGGTCGCGGCTTGTATCCGCGTCTTCCAAAGCGCCGGATTCGGCACCGGGGTCGAAAATATAGTTTGCTCCGTCAATTTCAATTTCCACCCATGCGTGGGGCAGCTGGTTTTGACCTATAACACCGCTGACGGCGGTGGCCTCATAGCCAAGGCCGCGGGCAAGAGCCCAAAATACGGCGGCGTAGCTGGCGCTGTTGCCGCTGCCGGATTCAAACATGGTGTCGGCCTCGCTTATCTCCCAGCCTCTTGCGCCTATGGGATAGATATTTCTGCGCTGAATGCCGAAGCTCTCGCAGCAATAATCATAGGCAGCACGGAGCATTTCCAAACTATCGCTATAACCTTTTGCCTCGGTGATATCCGCAAGAGCAGCGGAAACATAGCCATCCAAAGCGGCATCGCCGCTGGTATAGCGTCCGTTATATCCAAAAGTCAATGTTCCCAAAACTGTGTCGCAAATGAAATAGCCTTTGCTATCCACGCAGTAGAGATTGCCCTCCACCAAAACAAAGCCTTCCTCATACATAGCAGGAAGAGTGGTGTCCAGCCAAGATTCGCCATCATCGCTATGGGTATGGGCAACGGTGGCTTCCATAAGATGACTATAATCAGAGCGCTCTTTGCTAATATCGGGTATGCAGTAGCTGCCCTCGGCGGGAATGATTTTGCCGTCATATTCCCTGCCCAAAAGGGTGTTCAAGGTGACCGCAAGCTGGCTGCGGCTGACCATTTCGTCGGCTGCGCGGCCAAGGATAACTCTATCCAGCTCGTCGCTTGTGAAAAAGCTCAATAGCACTGCGCGAAGTTCCTGCACAGTTATGTCGTCGGTGGCAGCAAGGTTTTCGGGGAAATGGCTTTTGCCTTCTTCATTTGTAAGGGCATTGAGAGCGGTTTCCAGTTCCGCCGCCACAATTACACCATCGGGATTGAGCAGGCCGCCGCTGCCTGTGAAAAGATAGGGGGCTTCCTTATCCAAAAGGGGGAAATAAACGGCGGTGTAGCTCTCGCCGGACTTGACGGGAGTTGCTGCAGGCTGGGACTTGCGGCCATGGGAATCCATCCAATAGCCAAATCTGGCCCCTTCTTTTTCGGGAGCCTCAGGCACTTGGGCAAATTCATCCTCGCTGACAATTTGGTAGCTTATCTCCAAACCATCGGCCACGAAGCTGACCTCATAGCTGGCCTTCTCCGCCTGCACCATGTCAACAGCCGCACTCTCATTGCCCTCGCCGGTGCAGCTGCCCATAAGTACGCCGGAGAAGAGCACAAGGGCAGACAATATATATTTCGCAGATCGAGCAAAGTCCATCTGTGTACCTCATTTCGGAGTTATAATCGGTCATAATCACGCAGAGCGCAATAGCACATTATGTAACCCGTATTATGTAGACCCATTATATATGGTGTTAAAACAAAATTCAACATGTAATTTCACAATTTGTTTAAATTTTGGTAATTTTTTGGCGCCAAATAATGGCAAAGCGAAATAAATAACCACCCCTGGCATTCCAGGGGTGGTTACATAATTATTTTTCTAACTGCTGAATATAAGTTATGGTAGCCATTCTGGCCTCATGATCCCAATGAACGGTGGCGCCGAAGTACTCCAGCGGCGCTCTCAAAGGCACCATGGTGCGGTCTCCGATGATGGTGGGCGCGGTGTCGATAGGTATATTCCCCTCGCCATCCCACATATAATTTTGGTCTATGCGAAGGTATAAAATCTTGCCATCTTTATGGAGGCTCACCGTTCTTGTGGCGTGATCCCACTCCACATAGCCCCCCAGCGCTTCAACAACGGCTCTGATGGGCAAAAGGGTGCGGTCATTGCGGATAAGGGGAGTTGTGCCAAGGGCGTCTATGGGATAAGTCTCTCCGTTCACGGTGATGAGAGGGTCATTGATGCAAAGGGAGATTTTGGTTATCTCGGGCTCGGGCTCGGGCTCGGGTTCGGGCATAACATCCTCCTCCAACTCGCCCTCGTTTTCGATGCTCACAACATCGCTGAGCCAGAAGGAAGAGCCGGTGCGAATAGCGTTGAAGAAGGCATCATAGCTTGCAAAGCAAAGTCTTATATAGGGCTTTGCGTCCCCTGCATAATCGGCAAAGTATACGCCCTCATCGCTGCAGGCTAGGAAGCAGAGAGAGTGGACATAGTCAATTCTCATGTGCTCACCGGCCTGGCAGTTATTGCGAAGGAAGTCCTTCACTCCCTCGGGAGTGAGATTCCATACGCTTTTAATGTCGCCGCCATTTTCATTTTTGATATAGAGCTTAGTGCCGCTCATGCCATCGCCATAGCAAAGCTGGGATGCCCACTTGGCATAGGCATAGCAGCCAGCCGCCCAAACGGTGAAGGTATAATTTCCGTCACTGACTTTTTCGGCATAGGAATTATAGTTATAATAGGGAAATGCTCCCTGATTTATGGCGGAAAAGCCGCTATCGAAAAGTAGATAGCTGACAGCTTCCTTAACCTGCTCTCGCTGCTCTTCGCTTTCAAAGCGCTGGCGGTCAATATCCTCCATTATCTTTTCAATATGGGGGCTTTGGGGGTCTGCTATTATAGTCTGCTTACAGTAATAGTAAGCATCGGCGCTGGGGCTAAGTCCTGCCATGATGGCAAGGCACAAAAGCCCGCCGGCTATTTTCTTCAAAAACTTCTTCATATATGTCCTCAGGTTTCCCTTGGTAATTTTTGCTGGGCACAGCAACGCACAACAGTATATATATTGAGCCATCAACTGTCAAGGCGAAAAATGGGGAAGCGTGATTTTAGAGAGAAGTTTGGCTGAGGCTTATTCCACAACGCAGCATTCCTTGATGCCATAATAATCAAAGCAGCTAATGGCATGGCTATCAATTCTTTCACCGCAGGCAACAATAGGCACCGCCGGAGGACAGCCCACCGTGGGCACCGCCAGAATTCTGCCAAGACTTTCGGACACTGAAACAAGCTCAGAACAGGACAGCATGGCTTCCCGTATGCTCATTGCCTGCTCAGCCGGGCGAATGAGGGGGGAACGCTCCGAAATAGCCGCTCTTGGGGGAATATGCATCAGTACCTCCTCCAAACGCTCCAGCCCTTCCCTGCCCGTTTCCGGCGTAAGCATCAGCACCAGATAATCGCAATCGTAAAACTCCGGAATAATCCCCTGCTCAATGAGGATTTCTCCGAGCTCTGCGCCTGTATATCCGTAGGCTTTGGCTGCAAGGGTGATTTTCAGCGGCTCATTTCCGTAAAGACCATATCCCCATTCCTGCAGCTTTTCTTTCAATGTGTTCACTTGCTTCAGAAACGGTCTGAGTTTTTCTTCGTATGTATCCAAATAAACATTTGCCCTATCCAAAGACTGTAAAATCAGATAGGAGGGGCTGGTTGACCCAAAAATGGCCATTGCATTTTTCACCTGAGAGCCGAACTTTTCATCGCATTCTTTGGAAAGATGCAGATATGCGCCACCTGTTAAAACAGGGAGAGTTTTGTGGGCAGAATCGCAGCAAATATCCGCTCCCAAATCCATGGGATGCCGGGACTGGGGGAGGAATTTCAGATATGCTCCGTGGGCATTATCCACAAGCAGCAGTACGCCATTTTTATGGCACAGCTCCGCAATGGCGGCCACATCCACCATATTGCCCAAATAATCCGGATTTGTCAGGTAGATTGCGGCAGGCTTTTCCCCGGTCTTTTCCAGGTAAGCCGAAATATCCTCCGCCGTCAAAGCGCAGGATAGGTAGCCTGCATTATCTCTTGGATATAGCCAATCAACATCCATATCCAGCAATGCAGCAGCCGTAAGAAAGCTTTTATGGGCATTGCGTCCTGCCGCGATTTTGGGCTTTGAATGCATTTGCACCAAATACAGCATAGCGCGAATGCATTGGGAGGAGCCTTCGGTGGAATAAAAGGTCTTGCAGCCGAATATCCTGCCTGCATTATCTTCGCTTTGAGCGATTATCCCCTCCGCCTCATAGAGGCTATCGGCGCCCTCAATCTCCGTGATGTCCAAATGCTCTACGCCAAGAAAAGAGCAGCCTTTATGCCCCGGCATATGCAGTCTCAGAGGATTTGCCCGAGAATACTTTTGGACAAAATCGCAAATGGGTGTATTCATCGCCATCACCCCAAGGCGCGAGCCGCAGCCACCATGATGGCGCACTCCATTCTCTTGCGGAAGAGCTCACAGCCCTGCTGATAAACACCGGTGACACTGCCGGTGGCATGGTAGGCATTGGCAGCGCAGCCGCCGGAGCAATAAAGTCTTGCCCAGCAATCGCGGCACTCGGGATGGGCATAGACATTGCAGGAAGCAAATTCATCCTGCACGGCAGTATTGGAAACGCCGTTCCATATATCACCCAGCTTAAAGCGCTCCTCGCCAACAAACTGATGGCAGGGATAAAGCTCGCCCTCGGGGGTGACGGCCATATATTCCGTTCCGCTGCCGCAGCCGGAAATTCGCTTATAAATGCAGGGGCCGCCGCTTAGGTCAATCATGTAGTGGTAGAAGGTGAAGGGCTTGCCTTCCCTATCTTTTTCCAGCATCAGCTGAGCCAGTTTTTCGTACTGGTCCATAATGATGGCCATATCTTCCTCGGTGAGTGCAGAGGGATCATCTTCCGCGCAAACCACAGGCTCCATGCTCAGTTCATTGAAGCCCAAGTCCAGCATGGTCTGAATATCCTTCAAAAAGTCGGGGTTAGCATGGGTAAAAGTGCCGCGCATATAGTATTCCCTGCCGCCTCTTGCCTCCACAAATTTTTGGAATTTGGGAACTATCTTTTCCCAGCTGCCATTGCCGGCATAGTCCACACGGAAGCGGTCATGAACTTCTTTTCGGCCATCCAGGCTCAGCACCACATTGCTGCATTCCCGGTTGGCCCACTCGATTACATCCTCATCCACCAAAACACCATTGGTGGTCAGGGTGAATCGGAAGTTTTTGCCCCTTTCCTTTTCAACGCTGCGGGCATAGGCCACCAAATCCTTCACCACATCGAAGTTCATCAAAGGCTCGCCGCCGAAGAAGTCCACTTCCAGATTGCGGCGGCTGCCCGAATTATCCATGAGGAAGTCCAGAGCCTGCTTGCCCACTTCATAGGACATAAGGGCTCTTTCCCCATGGTATTTGCCCTGACTTGCAAAGCAATAGGCGCAGTTCAGATTGCAGGTGTGGGCCACATGGAGGCACAGAGCCTTCACAACGCCGGCGGTCTTTTGCTTCAGCTCCCCGGCCATGGGCTCGAAGGTATCGGGGGCGAAAAGCTTTCCTGCATTTTTCAGACCCACAATCTGGTTATAGCACTCCAGAATATCCTCTTTGGAAACATCCTGGCGGAGAGCATATTTCTCCTCCATGGCGGAGCATATCTCTTCCCTGCCAAACTGCTCAAACATTGCGATTATATCATAGGCAACTTCGTCCACAACATGAACAGAGCCGGAGCATACATCCAGCACAATATTGTAATCGCCCAGCTTATATTGATGAATCATATTTCTTCTCCTTTATGAGTTTATGAAAAAATGCCGCCTTAAGGCGGACTCACATTGGGATTTATGCGCTCCAAAGTGTATCTTTTCCAGCAATACTTCATAAAAAAGTCATGGCAGGCGACAGCCTTGCCATGGCTTTTTTCTTTGTCTTGCAGAAAAATATATTACTTTGGAGTGCTTTGCAGTTTTGAATAGGAGATTTTTTCCTGCGGCAACACCGTCTCTTGCAGAAATACTTTGTGTATTTCAAAAGAGGCGGGGGAAGCTGCGGGGAAAAAGATTCATTCAAAACCGCATAAATCCCTATGTGAGTCCGCCTAATCGGCGGCATTTCTGCTTTTGCAATTAGTTGCTTTCCTTGGAGCTTTCGCACTTCTGGTTTGCGATACCGCAGCTGGTCTTGCAAGCAGACTGGCAGGAAGTCTGGCACTCGCCGCAGCCGCCGTTTTTAGCGCTGTCGCAAAGATTGCGGGTTTCGATAGTCTTAATATGTTCCATATTTTTCACCTTCCGTAAAGATTTAACCGTATTTAGTTTAACCCAACGCATTTTCAATGTCAACAGCATTTTTCCTACTTTTCCAACTTTTCATACTTTTGAGGGAATGTATAGGCAGGTTTGTCCATGGCAGAGTGGTTAGTTTTCAGTGATATTCCGTCTTCGACGGAATGATATCCCTCGCCGCAAGGCGAATATAACTGAAAAGGACAGATTCCCATGCACCTTTGGTGCTGATATACGCCTTGCGGCGATGATATATACGCTAAAGCATGATGATATGCCAAGCCTGCGGCTTGGATAAAAAAGTAACTTTTGGTAACCGAACAGCTCAAAGCCACCTACCAAATGAAGTGGTTGCAGAGAATGAACAACATCCGTGAGCGTGTAATGGAAGTTGTAAACACTGAAATAGTGCTTGCATAGAATTTTTCATATGCATTTCACATAATATAAGAATTACAATCAAATTTATTTCAAAAATGAAGAAAACTCCCCTCTGGTATTGCTTGAAACAAGCGATATCGGGGGAGTTTTTTTATTAATGTTAGCTTACTCAGTTTCTTCAACTTCATCTTTTGAAGTGTCGTTCGATGCTTTCTTAGATTGATTAATTCTAATGAGTTCTTGCATAACTGAAATCAGCTTTTTTGAATTAAAAATTTTATATATTAATTCTTCAAGTTTTTCACGGGTAGCACAAGATATAACGTATCCGGAATTACCTGTCGAAATGCTTCTTGCAACACTTTCCTCAAGAATAATGTTTACAGGATAATTAGATGTATCGTATTTCACAAAAAACACTCGATACTTATACTTGTCATATTCGGGAGTGTAAAGATAACATTCAAATTTATGAGTTTCCTGACCTATTTTACCTAAATCGCTTTGTATATCAACTTCCTTGTCTGCACTTCCAATAGCTAGTGCTAAGGAAGAAAAGCCTGGTTTGGTATAGGACATAACATGACCGCTATAAGCCGAAATGTTCCCACATATAATTCCTTTTGTTTCTTCAGACAACTGTGTTAATATTTCAGAAATTACTTTTTCGGGTGCTGTTAAATCAATATCATTAAAATCTAACCGCTCGCTAATATTAAGTTTATTCTCCATAAGAATTTTCCTCCTGAATTTCAAAAATAATTGGTAAATGATCACTAATAGTTTTGTCTGGATGCCCGTTTGAATCCAATAAATATTTTGACTGAGTTTCGGTAATTATTTTCAAGCTATCGTCTACAAATCTTTTTCTTAAAGCCGGTCTGATAATAACTTGGTCATAGAGATTCCAGTAAGTATTTATTGATCCGCTGTTATTATGATAATATGTACCATACGGTTCTTCTGTATCTCCAAGAAAACGCCACATAGGGTTATAAAACATTGAGTATTCATTACCGGCAACTGTTCTAGTTCTGCGTCTCGTTTCTTCATATATGGGTAGACTATGAAAATACCGAGCATCAATACAACTTGAATCATATGGGTTAATATTAAAATCACCAACGATCATTGTATTTTCTGAACCCAAATCATTTTCGATAGCACATAGTTCTCGCATCAATTGGTCGATTAATATTTCTCGTTGTGCTTCGTGGTCAGAGTATATTTTACTGTTCAAATGGGTACAGCACAATATATCTTTCCCGTTAATAATCTGTATTGTTGTATGATCGTTATCAAATCTTACCTCAACATTGCTAACTGATCCAATTATTGTAATACGCTCACAACAGCTACCATATCTCTGCATTTTTATTCCGTGTTGGAATAGTAAAGAACTCAACAGTTCATCGACATTAGCAACATATTCAGCCAAAACAACAATGGAAGCATTGTTTTCAGCGGCAAGTTCACAAATCGTTGAGTTAATATCTGCGTTCTTGTGAGTATTCCAAAACAATACTTTCAAATCTATGTAGCACCTCCTTTCGTTTGTTTGAGATATGATTACAAATCATTATCCATACTGTCAAATTTCTTTTCAATTCATCCAAACCCATAAAATAATCTCTATAACATTGGGATACTTCTTCTGCAGCAGCTTTATCGTCGGTATATGGAATTTCAATTAAGCGATATCGGTCTCCTAGATCTTCTCGATTTCTCAAACCAAAACTTCCCATTTACCGTAGCGTTTGCCGCTTTCACGGCGGATATAGTTTTTATCCTGCAGCGATTTCATAATTCGTTTGATGGTTGCAATGGATTTTCCGGTTGCTTCAACAAGCTCTTGCTGCTTCATCGTTGGGTTCTTTGCAACCAATTCCAAAACCGCAAGTTCTTCTAAAGTACAGTCTAAAGTATCAAATTGATACTTTGAAACTTTAGGATTGATACTTTGGGAAGTGTTTTCATCCACAAAATCCACATGCATATAGCGGTTCTTCAGCTCGTGGTTCATGCCCAGCAGAAGATTTGCGAAAAACAATTCCAAAAATTTTGTGGTGGAATGAATACCTTTTTGCAAATCGTTATAGTTTGCACGAACCAGTGCATTGCGGAAATACCAAGAGTTTTCACGGAACGCATCGTTATTGACACGGAATCCAAAGGTTTTCATATATTTAATCATAAACACGGCAGTAGCTCTTGTATTACCCTCGCCGAAAGGATGAATCTGCCAAATATCCGATGCAAATTTTGCAAGGTGCTTTACCGATGCTTCAACCGATAATCCCTCATAAGAGAAATTCCTTTCGGTGGCAAAGTCATAATCCAAGGTATCCTTGATGCTGTTGAAATCAGCATAGATAACCGTTTCGCCGTTGAGTATCCATTCCTTTTTAGAAATGTTATACTGACGGATTTTTCCGGCGTGGTCGAATACACCCTCAAACAATCTGCGGTGGATGGTGATCCACTCGGCAGGAGAGAACTGAAAGGCTTTTTCGCCCAAGAGCTTGGTTATTCTTGCAGATACGATATCCGCTTCTTTTGTGCCGTCCTCAAGCTCGGTGCGGGTGGTTCTCTGCTCGTAATAGCTGTGGATACGCTTCTGAGCCTCGTCGATGGTGATTTTGCCCTCGATGTGATCCTTTGCGGTATCCAGCAGATATTCAGAGGTTTTCAGCCCATCAACCGCCTGCAAGCCGATGGCAGTTTGCCAAGCTTCACTTTTTTCTGCTTTTGCGGGTTCACCCTGCTTTATATATTCTTCAAGTTCAAATTGCCAATTCTTATCGGGCATATTTGCACCTCATTCCTGCTAATAAATTTCCTGTTATCAACTATTGAATAAATTGAATCTGCGTTGCAAGAAGCATTCGATAAATAAAGCTTCTTTATTATCATTCTCTTTTTGCGGTATTGTTTTATGATTTACAATCACTATGGTATTACTCCATTCTAAACTTTCTTGTTTTAGAAAAATTCTTGCAAATCTATTATCTTTTTTGTTTGAGTTTAGGTAATCAAAACTTAAATCTGGATTACTATAATTCGTCTTGCCGCCAACAAGCCCATAATCTCTACCGTCATAAGTAAAAAATTTAATATAAGCAAAAAAGCGAGTATTTTCTCCAAGAGTCTTTTTGTTCTCTTCATAATATTTTTTTATACTTGCTTTAGTTGCATTTTCTATTTTCACAAATGAACCAAACAATTCTTTGAATTTCTCTAATTCTGATAAAATATATTCTGAAGAGAAAAATTCAAATGGTAGTTCTAAACCACAATATTCTATTGAAAACTCGGTTGCGTTAAAACGATCATTGTTTTTCATATAAATATCTTTCTTTATTTCAAATCATCATAATTCTTCCGTCTTAAAGGTTGTATAACCTTCGTAGTAGTAGCTATGGTCAATACCTTTCATATAGACTTCACGGCTATTGATGTCATCGGTAAGAGCAGCCCTGAGGATATGCTTGATCTCGATATCCTTAATGGGGCTACGCTCCATAGCGAGAAGATAATCTTCTTTATCGACCTTGCTCCAGTCAACGACTTTGTGAAGCTCGGTTTTAAAAATAAGGTCGAGCCAAATACGAGCGCTGCGCCCATTTCCTTCTCTGAAGGGGTGGGCGATATTCATTTCCACGTACTTTTCGACGATCTCATCGAAAGTGGACTGCGGCATTTTATCAATGTTAGCAAGAGCCGCTTCGAGATACACTAAGGGAGCAAAACGGAAGTTGCCCTTTGAAATGTTTACGGTTCTGATCTCTCCGGCAAAGTCGTAGAGATCATCAAAAAGATATTTATGAATGGCCTTGAGAGAAGAGAGTTTTCCCGCTTCCAATTTATCAAGCATACCGTTTTCAAAAAGCTCAAGAGCTCTTTTCTTGCTGATGCGTTCTTCCTCGCGGGCAAGGTCTGCGGAACTTGTAAGTCCCAATTTATTTTCAAGTGTCATATTGCACCTCCAAATTCTAATTACTTATCGGCCGCAACGCCGGATTTCATCCAAGCATCGACTTCGCTGACTTTGAATTTCCACAGTCTGCCGATTTTTGCGGCGGG
>JAFYUG010000139.1 GCA_017558545.1 Oscillospiraceae bacterium
GTTATTAGCTTTTGACGCATCTAATAAGGCTTATGCTAAGAGACTATACTTTTGAGAGGATAAGCTGTGCCCGACACCAAGTATGCTTTATGCCAAGTCGCTTCCTCCGTCGCAAGTGAGGCACTGGCCCGTAACAAAAAGATTTTCCTGAGCAAAGAAGAGGATTACTCTTGCCATATCTATGGACTCGGCAACTCTTCCAAGGGGAGTCTTGTTTGCCACAATTTCAAACTCTCTGGGTGTTGCATCAATCTTCATGGGAGTATCCACCATGCCGGGTGCAATTGCATTTACAGTGATGTTATCCCTGCCGTATTTCATGGCAAATGCCTTGGTCTGGCATATTGCGCCCGCTTTGGATGCAGTGTAGGCGGGAGTGCTGTAGTTGCCGTGAATACCGGTAACGGAGGTTGTGTTTACAATTCTGCCAAAGTGGTTTTTCTGCATATGGGGTATTACGGCGAGATTCATAATATAGTGGCCGTAGTCATGCACCTTGAAAAACTTCATATAGGTTTCTTCGTCCAGCTTGTCAAACAAAGTGCCGAAGAAGGTTTCGCCGGGTTCCAGTCTGGATTCTATACCCGCATTGTTTACAAGGATATCAATTCGTCCGTATGCCTTGATAACTTCTGCTACACTTGTTTCAACGGAAGTAATGTCGCTTACATCGCAGGCCAGCGCCAAGACGTCATTGGAGTATTTCAGGCATTCAGCTTTTACTTTTTCCAGCTTCCCCACAGTGCGGCCAAAGAGCACAACCTTTGCGCCTCCTTTGGCCAGCTCAATTGCGGTGGCCTCACCAATTCCGCTTCCTGCGCCTGTGATAATTGCAACTTTTCCTTCAAATCCATATTCTTTATACTGAACCATAATTTTCTCCCCCTATTCTTTCTAATGATGGGTTAACGGACATACGCATACAAGCTTCCACTTATATTCTTACTCCATTTATAGATTGATTTCAATTCATCAATATAGCTGTTTTTTTACCAAAAAACCCCACACTGTGTTGGGAAGCAAAAAAACGCTTTTGATATATCGGCGTCAGGCACATATCGCCTTGCATTCCTGCCATTTTTCATATATAATCGAAGAGATTTTGCATCTATATTTGCAAGGCAACACCAACCACTGTGTAGAATTTATGCGAGGATGAGCCATGTTTTTAAATGCATCTATCATATATGAAGAGCTTTCCAAGACGCTTAATGTTTCCATGTCCGGCTATTCCGGCAAAAATGAACATCTGCGTTTTCCCCTTTATTTTACCCCAGGTACTATGCTCAGGGAGGACCGCGTTTATGTATGCGACAGCGCTGAGCTGTCCGCCGACACCCGCTTCCCTTCCCGATGCTGCATAGTATCAAGCGATCCCATCACCGCGGGAAGCCACACAGATAACTGCACCTTCATCACCGTAAACGAGCCCATGGACAAGGCCGCCCTTTTCAACCATGTCCAGCAGGTGTTTGAAAAATACAGCCAGTGGGAGCAGGAGCTGAATGCACTTGTCCACAACAACTCCGGCATTCATGATATTCTCAAGCACAGCCAGACCTTGTATGAGGGCATTTTCTTCCTTATTGTGGACGTCAACTACCGCGTTCTGGCAACCACAAGTCCCCCTGATTATTTTGCCTTCATCAGCGACGAAACCGGCAGCACCCCCCAGTCCGTTCTGGCGCGTTTCAAGAAGGACCCCGAATACATAAGAAAGCGTTTTGACAGAAAAACCTATCTTTATAACGGCATCTATTTTGACCACGGCATACTGACCCACCACATATTTATTAACGATGAATTATCCGGCACTTTCACAATGACAGAGCACGGAACGCCTATTACCGACGGAAAATGGGCTATTTTTGAGCATTTATGTGCCATTGTGGACAAATTTTACCAGTCCAGATTCAACCTTATGTATAGGGACGCCACCCGCCCCTCCGCAATATTCCAGCATATTTTAAGCGGCCACACCGTAAACGAAAGCGACTTGAAAAGCTCCCTCCAAAATGTTGGCTGGGACATTAACGACCGTTACCTTTCCTGCTTCGTTGAAATAAGCGAGCAGGACAAAAAGATAATGTCCATCCCTTATCTTTGCCAGCAGCTTGAAGGTCTGCTTATCTCTGCCATATCCATAGAGCACGAAACGGATATAGTTGTTATTCTGAACACATCCAAAATCGATTCTCTTGAGCTTATCTCCAAGCAGGGCTTCAGAACCTTCCTTGAGGAATTTTCTCTCCAAGCCGGAATAAGCAACTCCTTCCGCGATATGCGCCAGCTTAAAACCTATCATATGCAGGCTGTTGCAGCCCTTGAAATAGGTCACAAAACCCATCCCAATCGCTTCCTGTACCATTTTTCCGACTATCTTCTCCCTTACCTATTCAAAAATATGACCGGAGATATAAGCGCAAAGTCAATCTGTCCCGAGGGGCTTTTGACATTGCATGAATCGGATAACCGGAAAAACAGCGAATACATCAAAACCCTCAGCACATACTTCTCCAACGGTCTCAACGCCTCTCAGGCCGCAAGAGCGCTGCATATTAACCGCAGCACCTTCCTGGAGCGCATGAGAAAGATTAAGGACACCCTGGAACTGGACATCGATAATTACGACACTCAGCTCTATCTGATGCTCTGCCTGAAGATACTGGAGGAATAAATTAGGCCACTCGCCTTGAAAAGGGCGGGTGGCTTTTCTCACACACATTGTTGGGTTTATACCAAAATTTATACATAACTTGTTGTATTGATAAGTTATCGAAATACGACTAAAATTATCGTATCTAAATGTCACTCTTGACTGCGTTAACTAAGGAGAATATATGAACTTTGTTAATGAGCCCCCAAGAAAAACACCCATCATGCTCTCTACAGATGTGCTTGTTGCAGGCGCCGGCGTTGCCGGTATTGCAGCAGCCCTTGCAGCGGCAAGACACGGAAAAAAGGTTACGCTGCTTGAAAGGGAATTCGCTCTCGGCGGCATGGCCACCCTTGGCCTTATAACCATTTTCCTCCCCTTGTGCGACGGCGCAGGCAATCAGGTTGTTTTCGGCCTGGCAGATGAGCTTTTCAAGCTTTCTATTAAATATTCCTGCGAGGGAAAATATCCCTCCGCATGGCTGGAAAACGGCTCCCTTGAGGAGAGAATTAAAACCCGCTACATGGCCCAGTATAACCCCCAGCTTTTTGCCCTTACAGTTGAAAAGCTGCTGAAGGAAGCAGGAGTTGAAATTCTCTACGGCACTTCTCTGGTGGGCACTATAGTGGAAGAGGGCTTCATCAAGGCGGTTGTCGTTGAAAACAAGTCCGGAAGAACCGCCATAGAAGTGGAGTCCGCCATAGACTGCACCGGCGATTCCGACCTGAGCTACCACGCCGGCGCTTCCACCTATACAAATCCCAAAGGAAACGGACTTGCCAGCTGGTACTATTACTTCAACGGCGATGAGGTTAAGCTTAAAATGTTCGGCCTTGCCGACGTTGTGCCCGACAGCAACAATCGCCTTGCAGAGGACTCCAAGTCCTATTCCTCCAGCAAGACCGAAAGTCTGGACGGCAACTACCGCTTCTCCGGCGTTGACGGCTATGAGCTCAGCGCCTCCGTTCTGGCAGGCCACGAAAAGATGCTCAGCGATATACTCTCCCAGAACGAGAAAAACAGACTCTTCGTTCCGGTCACCATGTCCACAATCCCCCTTGTGCGTATGTCCAGACGCTTGGTTGGCGAATACACAATGGACACCTGCGATGACCATAAGCCTCTGGCCGACAGCGTGGGCATGACCGGCGACTGGTGCAAGCGAGGCCCCGTATACGAAATCCCCTTCGGCGCTCTCCATAATAACAGCATTAAAAATCTTCTTGTGGCAGGACGCAACATCTCCGCCTCCGACGCCATGTGGAACATAACCCGCGTTATTCCCCCCAGCATTGTCAGCGGTCAGGCCGCAGGAACCGCCGCCGCCATAGGCAATGATTTCTCCTCCATCGATGTTTCCTATTTGCAGAAGCTTCTTCGCGAAGACAATGTTGTTTTGCATCTTGACGATTTGAAGTAAGCACTCACCTGATATCCACAATAAACCAAAGTGGGAGGTGGCACATCAATGAATGGGTCTAAAAAAATAACTCAACGGGCGGTACTGACCACCATCGGCGCCTTTTTAATAACCACCGGTGCTGCAAGCCCAATAGTTTTGTCCGTCTTTTTCCCCGCCGTTGCGGGAGAGATGAACTTTTCTCAAAGTGCCATTTCCTTGCACGTATCCATTTTCACAATACTGGGTCTCATCACCCAGCCCATAGGCGGAAGGCTTTTCGATAAGTTCAGAAACCGCATAAAGCTTTTAGCCGTCTTGGGCACAGTAATCGCTTTAATTTCCTTTTTTCTCTTCTCCCGCTGCACCCGGATTTACCATTTCTACCTTGTCAGCGCCTTTATGAGCCTGACTTTGCCGGTGGTAAGCTCCCTTCTGGGCGTATACATCGTAACGGCATGGTTTGACAAAAAACGCAGCTTCGCCATTTCCTTTGTAATGATAGGAAGCAGCGCAGGCACTGTGATTTATGCCAACATCGCCCGATACTTCATCGATAACTACGATTGGCGGGCAGGATATATATCCGTTGGCATATCCCTTGCCATCATCATGGTAATAGGCATATTTCTCCTCTCTCCTCCCCCTGATTTGCTGGGTCTTAAGCCTTATGGCAGCGGACAGCTTGAGGATGCTCCCGCCAAGGAGCTCAGCGGCATCAGCTATAAGGATGCACTTCGAACCAAGGCTTTTTGGCTATGCGCCATAGGCACCTTGTTCGGAATGATATATGTGGTGGGCATATCTCAGGCTCTCACCCCCCTGCTGCAATCCGATTATCAGCTGACCGCAGCAAAGTCAACCGCCATTCTCTCCGTATACAGCATCACCATTGCCGTGGTAAAGCCCCTTATCGGACTTATCATAGAAAAGCTTGGCACCCGAAAGGCTATATTGTTTACCGGAATATTGCTGACAATATCCCTGGCCGTGATTTCGGTATCCAAAAATGTTCCCCTTGCCATTGCATTTATAGTTTGCCTGGGCTGCTCCAATATGCTTTGCACGGTTATCCTTTCCACCTATGTGGCAGACACATTCGGACGCAAGGATTACGGCAGCATCATGGGAAGCATAAACATTGCATCCATGCTGGGAACCAGCCTTGCACCCCTTGCTTCGGGATATATATATGATATATGCGGCAGCTATCGCCCAACCTTCCTGCTGTTCACCGCCTTGAGCATTCTGGCAATGAATATGTATCTGCTTGCCGGCGGAAAGGCCAAGGCAAGGAAGAAGGCAGCCGGCTGCCAGATATAAAAGCCGCGACCACAAACAGATTTATAGAAAGGGAGAAAAAATATGGCACAGTATAAAGAGTATGGTTTTGAAGGAAGAACAGCAATTGTTACCGGCGCTGGAACCGGTATGGGCAAATCCTGTGCAATTGAGCTTGCCAAGGGCGGCGCAAAGGTCGCTCTGTTTGGTCGTCGCGAAAATGTGCTTCAGGAGGTTAAGGAAGAATGCCTGAAGTATAGCCCCGATGTTATTGCCGTTTCTGTTGACGTTGCCGACGAAGAAAAGGTTAAAGCCGGCGTGCAGAAGGTTCTGGAAGCATTTAATAAAATTGATATCCTCATCAACTGCGCCGGTATTGAAAATCGCCTGCTCCCCGGCGAATCCTTCTGGGAGCACCATTTCGACAATATGTCCCCCGATGAATATCTGAAGTTCTTCAGAACTCATGCACTGGGACATTATCTCATGAATCTGGCCGTAGTTCCCAATATGATTGAAAACCACTTCGGCCGCGTTGTTAACGTTACCTCCGTTCTGGGTCTCAACGGCGTTGTTGACGGCCCCGCCTACGCCTCCTCCAAGGCAGCGGCTATATGCCAGACCAAGTCCTTTGCCCAGAAATACGGAAAGCACAACATCACCTTCAACTCTGTCGCCCCCGGCATGGTTGATACTCCCATGAAAATTGACGCCACCCCCGAGGAATTTGCCTTTGTTGCAAACAAGACTCCTCTCGGCAGAGTGGCGGATCCTATAGACATTGCAAGAGTTGTACTGTTCTTCGCTCAGGAAAACCTCTTTGCCACCGGCCAGAACATCGTCGTTGACGGCGGTTCTTCCGGACTCTAAGTTTTTTAGTTGAAGCTCAGTTGAGTCCCTTTGGGGACAGTTAGGAGATTTGCCGTGTATAACGTAATTCAAATCAATGATTTCAGCTGGAGAATTGAGGACGGCGTTGTTCGTATGTTCCTCTTTGTGGGCGAAGATAAGGCGCTTTTGGTGGACACCGGCTTCGGAAGCGGCAATGTTCGCCAGTGCGTTGAGGGCATTACCGATAAGCCCATCATCCTTGTCAACACCCACGGCGACAATGACCACACCGGCTGCAACAAGTTCTTCGACGAAATATACATGCATCCCTCCGAGTTTGCATATTATCAGCAGCTCTCCGGTTGCGAAACTCCTCCTCTGCCCATATATGAGAACGATGTTATCGATCTCGGCGGCCTTGCCTTTGAGGTTATCCTGCTCCCCGGCCACACCCCCGGCAGCATAGCTCTCTTAGACCGCAAAAACAAGGTTCTCGTAGGCGGAGACAGCGTTTCAACCTCCTCCGTATTCATCTTCGGCCAGGGCAGAAGCCTTGCCGCATTTATGGAGAGCATGAAGAAGCTGCAAAAGCTTAAATCCGATTTCGACACCGTATATCCCTCCCATGGCGAGTTTGGCATATCCGGCGATATAGTGGACGAGCTGATATTGGCCGCCGAAGCCCTGCGGGACGGAAAAATTCCTCCTCAGGAGCCGCCTATGAACATCCCCGCCAAAATGTACCGCATGGGCAAGGTTGGTTTTTACTATTGATTTCTTCCCAAAATAAAGCAAAGGAGGCTATGTCATGCTGCTTGAACGCATTCACCTTGTTATTGAACAGGTCGTATTCGACAGCGAATCTTATATAAAAGACAAGGTTCTGCATATATCAAAGCAGGATTTGGAGAATGTTGCGGCAGACGAAGCATTTTCCAAAATAGAATTTGAACTGGCGTGCCCCGGCGAAAAATGCAGAATTGTGAACATGGGCGACATTGTCCAGCCCGCCATTAAATTGGGCGAGGGGGAGAGCACCTTCCCCGGAGTTGTGGACAAGCTCGGCATTGTTGGAAGCGGAAGCACCCTGATGCTGGACGGAGTTGTAATTTCCGAAACCGTCGAAGTTAAGCTCCCCCTGGCCAGCATGATGGAAACCTCGGAAGCCGTTGCGGAGATGACGGACTTCGCAAAGATGATTCACATAGTCATCGATGCCTTCCCCGGAGAGGGCGTTTCCAAGGAATCCTATATGGACGCTCTTCACAAAGCCTCCAAGCGCCTTGCAAAGTTCCTTGCCTCTCTGGCCATGGGTCTTGAGGCAGACTACACCGAAAACTTCACATTGGAATGCGATGGCCTTGATGGTCTGCCCAAAATCGCATATCTTGCAAATTTGTTCTGCCATGCCCCTTATCAGGAAACAACTGTATACGGCGGCGGAATGATAGATTCCCTGCCCACCATAATCCACCCCAACGAGATTTTGGACGGCGCACTTACAAACAAAAACTACAATAACTCCATCAACGCAGATCCAACCTTTGTCTGGCAAAATCATCCCATAATTCTGGATCTTTACAGCCGCCACGGAAAAGATCTCAACTTCGTTGGAGTTGTTCTGAACAACGCCCACCACATTGTGGAAACCAAACAGAGAAACGCCTCCATGGCAGCAGCATTGGTAGCCAAGCAGCTGAAGGCGGAGGGCGTTATCATCACAAAAGAGGGCGGCGGACATCCGCAGGTTGACGTTGGCTTTGAAACCGACATTCTGGAAGGCAAATACGGAATTAAAACCTCCATTCTCTTCACAGAGTTCCTCTCCCCCAACAACGACTCCAACGGTCAGCTCCTCATAAAAACAAAGCACGCAGATGCAATTGTTTCAACCGGCTGCTTTACAATAGTTGAGTTCCCGCCTGTTGACAAGGTAATCGGACATATTCCGCAGATTGCTGCGGACGGCAAACCCCAGAGTGATCTTTCCGGAACGCTTGCCATAAAGAACAGAACCTTGCAGGGCTGCGAAAGCCAGCTGGGCTGGACCTATTACGGCAGCCAAAAGTTCTGATAATTTATGTTTCAAGGGCAAAATCTTGGTAAAGGAGGCGCAAAATGGCAGATAAACTGAGAGTCGTTCACTATATCAACCAGTTCTTCGGTCAAATCGGAGGCGAAGATGCCGCCAACAGCGAAATCATCGTTGAAGAAAAGCCCATTGGCCCCGGCATAGGAATAAACTCCATGCTGGCCGGACGGGGAGAAATTGTTGCCACCATAATTTGCGGCGATAACTACATCGCCGAGGACCTTGACGCCGTTACCGAAAAGGTCGTGGAAATCGTTAAGCAGTATGAGCCGGATATTTTCTTCGCAGGCCCTGCCTTCAATGCCGGCAGATACGGCGTTGCCTGCGGCTCTGTATGCGCAGCTGTTAAAAAACAGCTGGGAATACCGGCCGTGACGGCTATGTTTGAAGAAAATCCCGGACGCGAGATATATGCCCCCGACATCTGCATTCTGAAAGCAGCCGATAATGCAAGAAGAATGGCAGTTGAGCTTAAAAAAATGGTGGCATTCGGTCTCAGCCTTTATGACGGAACCATTGAATATGACCCCGAAAAGGAAGGCTTTTTTGAGCGAGGCTGGATGATTCTCAAGCGCCATGAGGAACGGGCGTCCATGCGAGCAATCAATATGCTGATGGACAAGATGGCAAACCGCCCCTATAAAACTGAAATCCCCATGCAGATTGAGGAGAAAATTCCCGCCCCCGCCCCCCTGACAAATCTGGCAGAAAGCACCATAGTCCTGATTACCGACGGTGCCCTTTGTCCTCAGGGCAATCCGGAGGGAATGAAGACTTCCACATCCACCCAGTTCCACGTGTATTCAACGGAGGGCAAGGACAGCCTGACCAAGGAAGAATACACCTGCGTTCACGGCGGTTTTGACACAAGCTATGTGCTGGCAGATCCAAACCGACTTGTTCCCCTGGATGCCCTTCGCAAGCTGGAAAGAGACGGCGTTTGCAAAGTTCACAACGCCTTCCTCTCAACCTCCGGTCTCACAACCCCCGTAACCAACAGTATTAATATTGCAAAAGGAATGATTGAGTACGTCAGAAACCACGGAATTGACGCCGCAATCTTAACCAGTACATGAGGCACCTCCACTCGCTGCGGTGCAGTGATCACAAGAGAGTTTGAAAAAGCAGGAATTCCCATTGTGCAGTGGTGTAACATGACAACGGTTGCGGAAGTATTCGGAGTCAACCGATTGATGGAGTCTCGAAGTATAAAATATCCTTTTGGAAACCCCGATGTTCCTCCTCAGCAGGAATATGAAGAGCGTATTGCAATGCTCAAAACCGCACTTAACAGATTAATGCAGCCATAAAATGCATTTCTGATATTCGAAGACCCTATTACATCACGTGTTCAATGTGCATAATTGTGCTATGTATTCGCGCATTTAGCGCATGGATAACCCGATCTCAGGAGGTGAGCCATCCCCATATTTGAAATTCAGCCGAAAAAACTGTATCAACAAATAAGAAAGGATGTATTAAAAAATGAAAAAGGTTATAGCTCTTCTTCTTATCGCAGTCCTCGCACTCGGTCTCGTTGCTTGTGGCAATGAACCCGCAGCCCCCGCAGCTCCCGCAGATCCCGCAGCTCCTGCTGCTCCCGCAGATCCCGCAGCTCCCGCAGCTCCCGCTGAGGAAGAAAAAGAATTTGTAAAGATGAACCTCGCATACGCCACCTTCCTGCAGGACTTCGCTCCCAGCGCAGGTATCTATGAGAACGTTCAGGCTAAGCTGGACGAGAAGATGGGCGGCGCCATTCAGATTACCCCCTACACCAGCGGCTCTCTCCTTGGCCAGAATGACATCTTCGACGGCGTTATCAGCGGCGTTGCAGACATCGGCTTTGTTCAGTGCTCCGCTCTTGCTGACAGACTTAACGTAACCCTCCTGCTCGAGCAGGCTGGTCTCTACTACACCGGCAGCACCTCCGCTTCCTATGTAATGCGTGACTACCTCAACGAGCTCATGCCCGAAGAGCTCGAGGACGTTATTGTTCTTGCTGTTACCAACACCGCTCCCAACTCCATCCTCTCCACCACTCCCATCCACACTGTTGAAGACCTGAAGGGTCTCCAGATCCGTGCTTCCGGCGCTGCTGCTGATGCAGTTGCTGCTCTTGGCGGCACCCCCGTTTCCCTCACCATGGGTGAAATTTACGAAGGCCTCCGCAGCGGTCTCGTTGACGGCGCATGGTTCCTCCCCTCTGCAGTTGGTTCCAACAAGCTCCACGAAGTTGCAGGCTATCAGGTTATCGTTCCCATCGGCGGCGCTTGCCAGCTGGTTGTTATGAACAAGGATGTTTTCTACTCCATGCCCGAGCATCAGCAGGAACTCTTCATGGAAATCTGGGACGAAGTATTTGAGGAGTTCATCGCAGTTTACGTTGAAGACTACAGCAGCGACCGTCACACCGGTACCGTTGAAGGCATTGTTGCTCTGGAAGAGCTGTCCTACCTCGAAGGCGAAGAGCTTGATCGTTGGCTCGAGCTGACCTCCGGCATTGTTGAAGAATACGCAGCAGAACTCGACGCCAAGGGCCTCAACGGCACCGAGGCACTGGCACTTGCCCGCGAACTTTGCGACAAGTATAACGCAATCTATCCCGCTTCCATCAGCTACAATGCTCACTTCATGTGGCGCGAAGGCGCAGAGCTCCGCTAAGTTGCCTAGCTTCTAATCAGCTCTGTGTAAATTATTCGCATAAATTAACCGCATAAAGTTGCTCGCATAGCTTCATCCCAATAAAATACGCAAAACCTGTTGTGCTGTTTGTTGTTCCTGAGGGAACTCAGGAACAACAAACAGCTTGTTCCAAAAATGTGTATACAGTTTTGTGAGGTGAAAAATTTGGAACGTTTCAAAAAGTTTGGTGAAAAAACATGGCATATCACCAGTGTTATAGGTGCTGTGTTCATAGTTTTTTATATGCTCCTTACCGTAGCAAACATAATCATGAGACGTGCTTTCAACGCCCCCATATTCGGTGTTACTGAAATGATTTGTTATGCATCCATGGTTGCTTGCTGCTTCGGTTTGGCTCAGACCGCATGGAAAGATGGCAACGTATCAATGACCATTATTCATGAGATGCTGCCTCCCCGCGCACGCAGAGCCATGTATGCTGCAGAAGGTCTCGTAAGCACCCTTGGCGTAGGTTATGTAGCATATCAGTGCATACTTCAGATTTTTGTTAAGTTTAGAACCGGTGGTACTACAACAGATACTGGCATCCCCCTCTATATCCTTACGATATTTCTTGCCATGGGTTTTGTATTCCTCTGCATTTGTCTGTTCATGAAGTTCATTATCAGAGTGTATGAAATTAATCATGCTCCTGAAGTAAAGTCCGATAATGATTCTTCTGAAGCAACAACTGCTTAAGTAAATGCTATAGGAGGATTATTATATGAGTCCGATCATTGTGGGTCTTATAGGAATTATCGTATTCCTAATCATTATGGCTTTGGGCGTGCCTATTTGTTTCTCCATGCTCTTCGTGGGCGTTATCGGTTTTGCATTCATGCGCACCCCCGCATCTGCGGCTCAGATGCTCGTATCTGATCTGCTTACAAACTTCTCTTCTTATACTCTCACCGTTGGACCAATGTTTGGTCTAATGGGCTTCCTAGCAAGTTACACAGATGTAGGCAGAAGCCTTATCAAGGCTGTTGACTCCTACATAGGCCATCACAGAGGTGGACTTGCCATGGGCGTTCAGGTCGCAAGCGCACTTTTCGGTGCAATTTGCGGCTCTACTCCCGCTACTATCGGCACAATGTCTGCACTTGCTTACTCCGAGATGCGCAACAGAAACTATGCTCCCGAACTCGCCGGTCCTGCCATCGCATCCGGTGCAAACCTTGCCGTGCTTATCCCCCCCAGCCTTCAGTTCATCATGTATGGTCTTGCAACCGAGACTTCAATCGGCGGCCTGTTCCTGAGTGGTATTTTCCCCGGCATCCTTCTCTGCGCACTCAATGCAGCTGCTGTTATCATTATCCTCAAGGTTAACCCCAACCTTGCACAGCCTGCCAAGAAGGCAACTTGGAGAGAGCGCTGGAACCACACTAAGTCCGGCGGTATCCCCATCATCGCAGTTATCTTCATCATTTCCATGGGCGGTATGTTTGCCGGCTTCTTTACCTCCACCGAGGCCGGTGCTATCGGTGCTTTCTCCATGCTCGTCGTTACCATTTGCACCAAACAGCTGGATTTCAAGCGCTTCATCCGCGCCATGGTTGACACCGTACGTCTGCAGGCAATGGTATTCATGCTTATGACCTGCGCTATCGTATTCGGCAGATTCCTTGCAATCTCCACCATCCCCACCACCGTAGGCACTTTCGTTGCAACTCTCGGTCTGCCCAGATGGATTGTTATGTCCGCTGTTATCATTTGCTTCCTGATTATGGGTTGCTTTGTTGACCTCGTTGCTATGATCGTTCTTACCATGCCCGTATTCTTCCCCATCGTTGTAACCCAGCTCGGTTACGACAGATATTGGTTCGGTACCATTCTTCTTATCCTCATCGCAGTCGGCTCTCTCACTCCCCCCTTCGGCGGCAATATATTCCTGCTTAAAGGATGTATTAACTTCGATAAAGAGGCCACATTGGGCAGACTGTTCAAGGGCGTATGGCCTTTCTGCATCGCCGCTGTTCTCGCAGTAGTTATCCTTATGATATTCCCCGGCATCGCATCTTGGCTGCCCAACCTCGTATACGGATAATATATCCCTGTTATTCGTAAGTATAAGTATCTTAAAGGTTTCTATTTGTTGCTTTCAAAGAAAGCAACAAATAGAAACCCCAATTTTATTACCAAACATTAGTTGCCCTCAACTATCTTATATGACACCGCGAAATTCCAAAATTGAAATCTCAGTGGTATTTTTTACTCAAAAAATAAACACATTCACTATATTAATCAGCTATCCCAAAATCCTTATAAGGAGATGAGTAAATGAAAGTTTTGATACTCAACGGAAGCCCCCACGAAAACGGATGCACCTATGCAGCAATTTCCGAGATAACCAAAACCCTTCAGGAAGAGGGTGTGGAAAGCAATGTTATATGGCTAGGAAACCGTGAAATCCGCGACTGTGTAGGATGCATGGGATGCAAAAAAGTCGGCAAATGCGTATTTGACGACGATATTGTGAACGAAATTCACGATATGGCAGAGTCCTTTGACGGTTTCATTTTTGCATCTCCGGTATATTATGCCCATCCTACTGCAAGATTGATGGCCGTGTTGAACAGACTATTTTTCCAGGGCTCAAAACCTTTCTGGCATAAACCTGCAGCCGCTGTGCTGTCTGCAAGACGCGCAGGCGAATGCACCGGCTTTGACGCAATAAACAAATACTTCACCATTTCCCAGATGCCCATCGTTTCTTCCAGCTACTGGAATAATGTTCACGGCATTCGCCCCGATGACGTTTCTGCTGATGCTGAAGGTTTGCAAACCATGAGAAATCTGGCACGAAACATGGCATGGATGCTCAAGTGCATCGAGGCCGGAAAAGCCGCCGGAATTGCCTATCCAGAAGGCGAAAAGCCTGTTTTTACCAATTTTGTCCGATAAAAAAGAATAGACAATAACTATATTAAGGGGTGAGCGTTTTTGGATACAGTAAAAAATCGTTTTGCTGAAACTCTCTCCTACCCTGCCGATATGCAGAAGGGTATGCGAACCGACATCGGCAGCACCAAGAGAGTTGAAGCACTCAACAAACTTCTTCGCGAAACCAGGCCCGGCATATGTCTGCATTTGGCCAGAGCGTATACTGAAATTTTCCGTGAAAATGAAGCAGACCCTGTTCCCATACGCTTTGCCAAGGCATTTCAAAAAGCGGTGGATACCATTGAGCCCGCAATATATGATGGCGAGTTGATTGTCGGCCTCAGCTCCTGCGGTTTGAAAAAGATACCCGTGCTGCCCTTCAACCAAGGCCCTTGGCTGCTGAAGGAGCTTGACACTATTAATACCCGCCCCGTCAATCCCGTCTATGTTTCCGACGAGCAGATTGCAGAGGCCAGAGAGCTTCTTTCCTGGTGGCAGGGAAAGGCCCAGTATGATATGATTCGCCGCCGCATCCCCTCCGAGTTATTCAACAAAACTCAGGGCACCGGCTGGGGCGAGGCTGCCGGTTATTTCTATCAGGGCGGCTCCCATTTCTGCGCCAACTTTGAGCCCATTTTGCATGGCGGCCTTATTTCCCACGAAAAGCTTATAAAGGAAAAGCTTGCCGCCCTTGATTACACCAATCCCAACGACATTGATAAGAAGCCCTTCTACGAAAGCCTTCTTATGACCATTGACGGCATTCGCACCTATTCCGAAAAGTTTTCCCGGAAGGCTTTGGAAATGGCCGAGGCCGAAACCGACCCCATTCGCAAGCAGGAGCTGCTGGATATTGCCGAGCGCACTGCCCATGTTCCCTATTATCCCGCAAGAAACTTTGCCGAGGCCATTCAGGCAATATGGTTTATCCAATTCTGCCTCCATATGGAAGGCCCCGGTATGACCTACACCATAGGCCGTCTTGACGTAATGGCATATCCCTATTACAAGGCGGATATTGATCACCAAGGAGCAGGCTCAGGAAATTCTTGAGCTCTTCTTCCTCAAAATCAGCTCCAACCTTTTGCTCTTCGATCAGGTTACCGCTGCATACGCTGTTGGCTTCTTCCCCGGCCAGACCGTTTCCATCGGCGGCACCGACAGCAAGGGCCGCGATGCCTCCAACGAGCTTTCCTACATGATTTTGGAGGCAACCAAGTCCATAAGAACCACCCAGCCCGACATCGCCATGCTTGTCCATCCCCGCGAAACCCCCTATGAGCTCAAGCTCAAGGGTGCTGAGCTTGCAGCTTTGGGTTTGGGTATGCCCAAATTTATCAACACCGAAACTCTGAAAAGCCAGCTGATGGCCGTTGGTTACACCCTCGAAGAGGCCAGAGCAGGCTGGATTCGCGGCTGCACCGAGTTCTACGGCCCCGGCGGCAAGCAGTACGGCTACCCCGCAGGCGGCAAGCTTAATCTGGGTCTATCTCTGGAATGCGCCCTTTATAACGGCATAAAGCGTATGCCCGGCATGAATATGTCCGGCCAGCTTGTGGGTCTCGAAACCGGCGACCCCAGAGATTTCAAAACCTTTGACGAGTTTATGGTGGCGCTCAAGCGCCAGATCACCCAGCAGCTGAGAGATGCCCACAGCGCCTCCATGTTTGCTGAAAAGGTAAAAATTGAGGCTCTTCCCCTGCTTATCCAGAGCCTCACAACCGACACCTGCATCAAAAACGGCCTGACCGCTCCCGCAGGCGGCGCGGAAATCCGCGTTGGCCCCAGCATTTCTCTTATGGGCGGCATAGCCACTGTTGCCGATAGTCTTTCTGCCATAAAGCATTGCATCTATGACACGGGAATGTTAACATGGGATAAGCTTCTGGAGGCCATCGATGCCGACTTTGTGGGCTATGAGGATATTCAGAAAATGCTCAAGGATGCCCCTAAATTCGGAAATGACGATGATTTCGTTGACCGGTTTGCCGTTGAGGTCTGGCAGTATTACTGCGGCGAGTGCGAAAAGCTGAAGCTGCCCTTCGGAGAATCCATAGTCCCCCAGAGCAGCATTGCCACGGGCTACACCGCAGCAGGCTTGCAGACTTGGGCCACCCCCGACGGACGCAACGCAGGCGCTCCCCTCTCCTGCCATGTCGGTCCCTCCGAAAATTGCGATGTTCACGGTCCTTATGCCCACCTTAAATCCGTTGCAAAGCTTGGTCTGGACAGAGGCGGCGGCACAATCCATAATATGTATTTCGTAAATATTGATGCAAAGGAACGCCTGCATCAGTTGATTGACGTTGTGGATACATACTTCTCCCTTGGAGGACATCATATCCAGTTTAACTGTCAGGACAAGGAAACCTACCGCGCTGCCCAGCATCGCCCTGAGGAATACCCCACCTTGATGGTTCGCGTTTCCGGATACAATGCATATTTCGTTGAGCTGCCCAAGTATAATCAGGACGAAATCATTAATAGATCCGAGCTTTTGATATAAGCAAGGAGTTTCTATGAATAGTTTAAGATACTGGAAAATTGACTATTCAGCCGTTCATGACGGTCCCGGTATAAGAACAGCAGTTTTCTTCAAGGCTTGTCCTTTGAGATGCCTTTGGTGCGCAAATCCCGAAGGACAAGCTGTGGGAAGCTCTCTCCTCTATTATCAAAACCGATGCGCAAAATGCCATCGCTGCGTGGAGGTCTGCCCCAATCATGCTATCTCCGCCGATGATACGGGAGCAATCAGCATTGACAGAAGCCTTTGCAAGCTATGCACACAGTGCGCAGCCCATTGCAGAAACAATGCTCTTATGCCCATAGGAAAGTCTGCCGATGTGGATGAGCTGATGCGGGAATTTGAGCGCAACCGTATGTTCTACCGCA
>JAFYUG010000140.1 GCA_017558545.1 Oscillospiraceae bacterium
GCACGGACTAATTGTCCGTGCTCTTTTCAGGGTGTCAAAAAATGGCAAAGCCACTTTTTTGACACCCTGAAAACAGCATTTTTGAGCGATTTTCGCTCAAAAATGTATTGATTTTAACGTGCAGGGGGCCCTTTGCCCCCTGCACACGCCCCCGCTACTCTATCTCGTAAGATGGCAGCATAGTTTTTTGACAGACTGAAAAGAGCACGGACAAAATTGTCCGTGCTCTTTTCACATATTCGGTTAATCAAATAATTAATAATGGAAATCGTGGGCCTGCTTGAGGACCATTTCCTTAACCTTCATAAGTCTGACCTTGGTGGAAAGGTCGTTTTCTTCCAGCTTCATGGTGATGAACTTGATGTTCTCCTTCATGTCCGGAATCATGACATATTCAAGGGCGTTAACTCTGCGGCGGGTTTTCTCTATCTCCTCCGCAAGAAGCTGCATGGTTTTTTCTATCTGAGCAAGCTCCAGCATATCCGCAAAAACCTTGCTCATGCTCTGCATGGCTATATCCAGTTCGCCGCTGGTTTGGGCGAAGCCATAGGGATATATCTCGCCGGGGTCGGCATTGCGGGTTGCAAAGCTATACTCAGGCACATTGACGCTCATGACGTTTTTATACTTCATTCCCAGCTCAACACTCTGGCGGGGATACATAAGCGCCTGCTCCAGCATTTCGGGGCTCATTACGGCGCTGGCCACTGTAAGTGCGCCAAAGGCCTCGGTGAGGCCGGCTTCCACTCTCAGTCGCAGCTCCTTATTCTTTTTAACCACTTCCATGAACTGGCGCATAAGCTCATCGCGCTTATCCTTCAAAAGCTTATGGCCTCGGGTGGCGGTTTTAAGTCTGCCCTTCAGCTGGTTAAGCACCATTCTTGTTGGGGTTACTGCTGTTTTAGGCATGGCATAAGCTCCTTACTCTTCCGTGGGCATATACTTTTCGATGTGCTCCAGTTTTACGCGCTTAAGCTCGCTGCGGGGCAGTATGCTCAGAAGCTCCCAGCCAATGTTGAGAGTTTCCTCTATGCTGCGGTTAGTGTCATTACCCTGATTGACATACTTCTCTTCAAAGGCTTCGGCAAACTTTGCATAGAGCTTATCTGTATCGCTCAGTGCGCTTTCACCAAGAATGGTCATAAGCTCCTTGGCGTCCTTACCGGCTGCATAAGCTGCGAAAAGCTGGTTCATGGTGCCGGAGTGGTCTTCTCTGGTCTTGCCAACGCCTATACCCTTATCCTTAAGACGGCTCAGGGAGGGCAGGACATCTACGGGAGGGGTGATGCCCTTTCTAAAGAGCTCGCGGTTGAGGATAATCTGACCCTCGGTAATATATCCGGTAAGGTCGGGGATAGGATGGGTCTTATCGTCCTCGGGCATGGTGAGGATGGGAATCATGGTGATAGAGCCGGCCTTGCCTATTCTGCGGCCTGCGCGCTCATACATGGTTGCAAGGTCGGTATAGAGATAACCGGGATAGCCTCTTCTGCCGGGAACTTCCTTCTTTGCGGCGGAGATTTCGCGGAGGGCTTCGGCGTAGTTGGTTATATCCGTGAGGATAACGAGAACGTGCATATCCTTCTCAAATGCCAGATACTCAGCGGCGGTGAGAGCCATGCGGGGGGTGGCTATACGCTCAACGGCGGGCTCATTGGCGAGGTTGGAGAAGAGGACAGTTCTGTCAATAGCGCCGGTGCGCTTAAACTCCTGAACGAAGAACTCGGATTCTTCGAAGGTGATACCGATTGCGGCGAAGACAACGGCGAACTTATCGTCTGCGCCAAGAACCTTTGCCTGACGGGCAATCTGAGCTGCCAGTTCCTTATGGGGCAGACCGCTGCCGGAGAAGATGGGCAGCTTCTGACCGCGGACCAGGGTATTAAGGCCGTCAATGGTGCTGACACCGGTCTGAATGAACTCTGCGGGGTAGGCTCTTGCTGCGGGGTTCATGGGGAGGCCGTTAATATCCAGATGTGCTTCGGCCAGAATTTCGGGGCCGCCGTCTATGGGCTGACCCATACCGTTAAATACGCGGCCAAGCATATCCTCGCTTACTGCCAGCTCAAGGGGATGGCCGAGGAATCTTACTTTACTGTCGCGGAGGTTAATACCTGCTGCGGACTCATAGAGCTGGACAACGGCTCTGTCGCCGTTTACTTCCAGCACCTTGCCGTGGCGGATTTCGCCGCTGGGAAGCTGGATTTCGCAGAGTTCGTCATAGGTGACGCCCTCTACCTGCTCTACTACCATAAGAGGACTGACGACCTCATGTATTGTTCTGTATTCCTTGATCACAGTTCCTCACCTCCATGGTAAAGCTCATCTATCTGTGCCTTCATTTCTTCCTTCATCAGGGTATAAGCTGCCTTATACTCATCTGCGGGAACGGTCTTGGCGCGGCCTATCTTTTCTCTTACGGGGATTGCCAGAACTTTGTTCAGCTCAACGCCCTGAGAAATGGCTGCTCTTGCCTGAACATCGAAGTCCAGAATAATGCCCATAAGCATATACTGTCTTTCGGTTTCGGAGTAAGAGTCTATATCCACGAAGGAGTTCTGCTGCAGGAAGTCTTCGCGGATCATCTTGGCGGTTGCAAGGGTAAGCTGCTCAGCGGGAGCAAGGGCGTCTGCACCCACAAGACGTACGATTTCGTTGAGGCTGGCTTCTTCCTGAAGGATAGCCATAGCCTTATCTCTGTTGGCAATGAAGCCGGGGAAGTTGCTCTCATACCAAGGCTTGAGAGAATCCAGATACAGAGAGTGGGAGTTCAGCCAGTTAATTGCGGGGAAATGGCGAGCATAAGCAAGGGAGCTATCCAAAGCCCAGAAGACCTTGGTTATACGCATGGTTGCCTGAGAAACGGGCTCGGAGATATCGCCGCCGGGAGGAGATACTGCGCCGACTGCGGTGAGGGAGCCTCTGCGGTCATCGCTGC
>JAFYUG010000141.1 GCA_017558545.1 Oscillospiraceae bacterium
GAGCGAGTAAAAATTATGGGCTGAGCATAATAAATGCTCAGCCCATAGCGATATAGATTTGCTTTGCAAATCTGCGATATATATCTTGCGATATGCGATATAGGCTTCGCCTGCCATATGTTTTCTTCGAAAACACTTATGCAAACAGACCTTCTTAAAAAGAAAGTCTGTTTGCTTTTTTATATCGCAAAGCGATGTTATGCACACCGCAGGATTGACATTTTCTCTCTTATGCCGTAGAATACTTCGGATAAACGAATTATAAGGTGGAAATACTATGATTAAGGGATATATAAGCGCCGCTGAGGCTGCAAAAAAGTGGGGCATCACCCCCAGAAGAGTGCAGAACTATTGCGCCGCAGGGGCTATTGAAGGAGTAATCCGCTTCGGCAGAAGCTACGGCATTCCCGAAAATGCTCCCAAGCCTAATGACGGACGCAAAAGCGCTGTTTATGAAGAGAAAACCCAGCTTCCCGGCGGAATACCCATATATGAAGCAGGTCAGTGCAAGGTGGCGGTTATAGGCGCAGGCCACGCAGGCATAGAGGCTGCTTTGGCCGCCGCACGATTGGGCCTTGACACCATCATCTTCACCATAAATCTGGACGCCATTGGCAATATGCCATGCAACCCCGCCATAGGCGGCACAGGCAAGGGGCATCTTGTCCGTGAAATTGACGCTTTGGGCGGTGAAATGGCCGTGGCTTCCGACAAGGCCGCCATACAGTACCGTATGCTCAACCGCGGTAAAGGCCCCGCTGTTCATTCTCTCCGCGCTCAGTGCGACCGCCGCAAGTATCAGGAGATTATGAAGCACACTCTTGAAAAGCAGGCTAATCTTCAGGTGAAGCAGGCTGAGGTTGTGGAAATCGGAGTGAGAGATGGCCGCGTCTGCTCTGTCACCACTGCCACCGGCGCCCGTTTCCGCTGCGAAGCCGCCATTATTGCCACCGGCACTTACCTCAAGGGCAAGACCATAGTTGGCGAGGTGGTGCGGGATTCCGGCCCTGACGGCTTGGCCGCCGCAGGAGAACTCAGCGCCTGCCTTGAGGCCATGGGCCTTCCCCTCCGCCGCTTCAAAACCGGAACTCCCCCCAGAGTTAATGCCCGCAGCGTGGATTATTCCAGAATGGAGGTTCAGCCCGGCGACGAGGTCATAGAGCCCTTCTCCTTCCAAACTGACGCCTCCACCCTTGTGAACAGCCGCGTATGCTATCTCACCTATACAAACGCCGAGACCCACGGAGCTATCAAGGAAAATCTCCACCGCAGCCCCATCTATTCCGGCGTTATTGAGGGTGTTGGCCCCAGATATTGCCCCAGCATTGAAACCAAGGTTATGACCTTCCCCGATAAGCCCCGCCACCAGCTCTTTGTAGAGCCCATGGGTCTTAACACGGAGGAGCTTTATATTCAGGGCTTTTCCTCCTCCATGCCCGAGGAAGTTCAGCTTCGCATGATGCGCTCCATCCCCGGCCTTGAAAATGCGGAGATGATGCGCTGCGCTTACGCAATTGAGTATGACTGCGTTGACCCCACCGCCCTCCATCCCACCCTTGAAACCAAGGCCGTCAGCGGTCTTTACGGCGCGGGACAGTTCAACGGCTCCTCCGGTTATGAGGAGGCCGCCGCTCAGGGTCTTGTGGCTGGTATAAACGCCGCCATGAAAATTCTTGGCAGAGAGAGCATGGTGCTTCGCCGCAGCGACGGATATATAGGAACTCTCATCGATGACCTTGTCACCAAGGGCACCGAGGAGCCCTACCGCATGATGACCTCACGCACGGAGTATAGACTTATTCTCCGTCAGGATAATGCCGACGAGCGCCTTTGCCACATTGGCAACCGCGTTGGTCTTGTAAGCGATGAGCGCCTTGAGGCGGTTAAGGAAAAGTATGCCGCTGTGGAAAAGGAGATGTATCGCCTTGAGCATACCGGCCTTGCCCCCAGTGAAGAGCTGAATTCCTTCCTTGAGGCAAAAGGCACCGCCGCCGTCCTCAACGGCTCCTCCCTTGCGGACCTTATCCGCCGCCCTCAGATAAGCTACGCCGCCCTTGGGGAGTTTGATAAAGAGCGCCCCGCTCTTCCCAAGGCCGTTTGGGAGCAGGCGGAGATACGCATAAAATATGAGGGCTATATACGCCGCCAGATGAAGCAGGTGGAAGAGTTCACCCGCCTTGAAAAGCGTCTGCTGCCTGAAAATATGGACTATTCCGGCGTTATAGGCCTGCGCCTTGAGGCCAGAGAAAAGCTGGGTCAGATTCGCCCCCGCTCCTTTGGTCAGGCCAGCCGCATTTCCGGCGTTTCCCCTGCGGATATAGCCGCGCTGATGGTCTATCTTGAGAACAACAAGTGAGAGGATAAAGCCATGAAAAAGGTAATTTTGGGTCTCAGCGGCGGCGTTGACTCTGCCGTTGCCGCAAGACTTCTGCAAAAAGAGGGCTACGATGTTCGGGGCCTTTATCTGGATATAGGCTCTCCCGAGGCCAAGGCCGATGCCATTGCCACTGCTGAGTTTTTTGGGGTGGAGCTGGATATTCTGGATATATCCCGTGAGCTGGAGGAGAAGGTTTGCCGTCCCTTCATGGAAAGCTACCTGAGAGGCGAAACCCCCAACCCCTGCATCATGTGCAACCCTGCCGTTAAATTTGCCGCCATTTTGCAAAGAGCCGATGAGCTGGGCGCAGACTATATCGCCACGGGCCACTATGCCCGCACTATGGATGGTGGGCTATACAAGGCTCATTCCGGCAATGACCAAAGCTATATGCTCTGCCGCCTCAAAAAAGAGCAGGTGGAGCGTCTGCTTTTGCCCCTTGGGGAGTTTGAAAAAACGGAAATCCGCGCCATGGCCGAGGAATTTGGCATCCCCGTGGCCTCCAAGCCCGACAGTATGGAGATTTGCTTCATTCCCGATAAGGACTATGTTGGCTGGATGAGCCGCCGCACCAAGGTGCCCGGAGAGGGCAACTTCATCTTTGAGGGCAAGGTGATAGGCCGCCATCAGGGCATACACCGCTGGACAGTCGGCCAGCGCATCCCCGGCCTTTATAACGAGCGCAAGCTCTATGTAAGCGAAATTCGCCCCGAAAGCGACGAGATAGTCCTGGCTCTTTGGGAAGATCTCTTCAAATATGAAGTTCGCATCCGTGATTTCAACTGGCTTATACCTGAGCCCACGGAGCCAATACAGGGCAGCGTGAAGGTGCGCCACACCAAATGGGAGTGCCCCGATTGCACCGTATATGTGGAAGGTGACATAGTCCGCGCCGAAACCGCGGATGCTCTTCGCGCCCCTGCCAGAGGACAGGCTGCGGTCATCTATAGTGGTGAGCGTGTTTTGGGCGGCGGATATATAGTGTAAAATGCAAAATTAGCAAAATATGCATAAAATTGGCGGAGATGTGCAAATTACTTGGACATCTCCGCCATATTTTGTGGGGTTTTCTGTAAAAAAACCACAAAATATGCTTGCATCTGGTGAGGGCTTGTATTATAATACATAACATATTGGGGTGGACTAGGTCTGCCGTGTCTATATTTCGTGTTTTTTGATGGTTTGGAGCGTCGCAAATGAAAAGATTTGCTTTTGGCGTGCTGGCTGTATGCATGGTAGTGCTGCTGGTCGTCAGTCTCAACGGTGGTTTTAACGACGTTGAAAAACAGAATATAAATTATAACGAGGCAGCCTTCACAATGCCCAAGTCCCTCACCGGTGCCAAGGACATAAGCAGTTTCCTCATTGGCGATTTCGTTGGTGATGATGGCAGCAAGCTCAGCTTTGACGGTACGGGCTCCATGAGACGCATAGGCGCCGATGGTATGGTAATAACCGGAAGCTACGCCCTTTTGCAGCAGAGTGATGGCAGCGTTATGGCTCACTTCGTATTCGAGGCAGGAGAAGAATTCTATGGCTTCTCTCTGGTGTCCGAGCTGGGTGAATACATCCTGCAGAATGAGGCCGGCAAGTCCATCAAGTATGCCCCTATCCTATATTGATTTATTAAAAGCGGAAAACTCTCGTTTTCCGCTTTCTTCATATCTTTTCGGAAAGGATAAAAATTATGACTGAGAAGCTTTATTACCTTGACCCCTATATGAGCTCTTTTAATGCAAAGGTACTCTCCTGCGCCCAAAGCAAGAAGGGCTGGGAAATAGTTCTCGACCGCAGCGCCTTTTATCCCGAAGGGGGAGGCCAGCCCGGTGACAGCGGCTATATAGGCGCTGTGAGAGTGGAGGATACCCACGAGAAAAATGGGGAGATAGTCCATTACTGCGCCGAGGCTCTCGAAGTGGGAGCAGAGGTAGATTGCACCATAGACTTTGACCGCCGCTTTGACTTTATGCAGCAGCATTCCGGCGAACACATGGTAAGCGGACTTATCCATGAGCGCTTCGGCTGCGACAATGTGGGCTTCCACATGGGCAAGGACACCGTAACAATAGATTTCAACTGCGCCATCAGCGAAGAGGCTCTGCGCGAAATTGAGATAAAGGCCAATGCCCTCATTTGGGAAAATAGACCTGTTCACATCTTCTGGCCCGATGCCGAGGCTCTTTCCGCCCTGCCTTACAGAAGCAAGAAGGAGCTGAGCGGGGAAGTAAGAATTGTTGAATTCCCCGGCACTGATATCTGCGCCTGCTGCGGAACTCATGTCCGCTCCACCGGCGAGATCGGCCTTATTAAGCTTCTCTCCGTCCATCCCTTCCGCGAGGGCGTTCGCATTGAAATGCTCTCCGGCAAAAGAGCCTATGACTATGTCACCACCGCTGCCGACCAGTGCCGCAGCATAGGTGCCATGGTGTCTGCCAAGTTCGGCACAGCTGATAAGGCCGTTAAGAGATTGCAGGAAGAGCTTGTGGATGTGAATTATCGCCTCACCGCCATGGAAAACCGCGTCTTTGAGGTTATGGCTCAGGAATACGAGGGAGCGGAAAAGGCTCTTGTATTTGAAAGCCGCCTTTCCTCCGATGGCGTCCGCCGTTTGGCCGATGCCCTCATGCAGCGCTGCAGCGGAGTTTGCGCCGTGTTCTCCGATAATGGGGACGGCAGCTTTAAGTATGCCATAGGTCAGAAAGACGGCGACCTTCGCGCCCTGGTGAAGGAGATGAACGCAGCTCTCTCCGGCCGAGGCGGCGGCAAGCCCTTCTTCGCTCAGGGCTCCGTGAATTGCAGCGAAGAGGATATTAAAAAGTTTTTTGAGAATAGATGATCATAGCACCCCGCAGCATAGCTGCGGGGTGCTTCCTTTTAAAGGCCCCCTTGCAAAGGGGGCTGTCTGCGAAGCAGACTGGGGGATTGGATAAAAA
>JAFYUG010000142.1 GCA_017558545.1 Oscillospiraceae bacterium
AAAGGCTCCCTTGTGCAAAGGGAGCTGTCAGCGAAGCTGACTGAGGGATTGTCATCCCATCTTCTTTCTCCCTCTCCTATGCAGCAAATAAATCCCATAGCCAATCAAAAAGCCGAGGCCGTTGAGAATAAGGTCATCAATGTCGCTGGCTCTCTCGTAGAAGGGCAGCTGCATAATCTCAATGAAAAGAGATAGTCCAACTCCCGCGGAAATAACCTTCCAGGGCCTATCCAGCTTCTTGAATACACTGGGCCAAATTATGCCCACGGGTATGAACATGGCAACATTGCCGATGATGTTGGCGAGAATTTCCCAAAGGGCGGGATAATCGAAGATAAATTTAAGAGGAATAATGTTAATGCGAAAGGGCCACGCCTTCTCAAGGTCAAAAATAAGAGGCTGCAAAGCGCCATCCACCCTCATAAGAGGGAAAAAGGTTATGCGCGCAAGAACTATGAAGCATACATAGACAAGCAAAAGTGCGCCCTCATGCTTCAAAGAAAAGCTCCTGTGCTTAATGACGCATATAGCGCGAACTATTACCCATAAAATGCTGATGGCAGCGAAAACTTGCCAAAAGTAAATCTCTATCATTTGTGTCACCGCCTTGGCAAAAGTATATCATTTCTCCCTTTGAATATAAAGGGCAAAGTTTTGCCTTCAGCCCCCGCTCCGCAAATTTTCCAAAGCCTTCTTATGCTCATGGTGAAGTTGAAAAGCTCGCAGAAGAAAAGGAGAAAAATATATCCTCCCAGCCCACGCACGGGCACAAGAAAAATAACGAACATCAAGCCAATGGCCGCCTCACTTATGTTGTAGGCCATGGAGTTCATCATCTGCCCAAGACCTTTCAGGCAGCCGTCCGTCACAATGTCCATATACATAATAGGCACCAAAAAGGCAAAAAGCTTCATATAGCGCCCAGCCTCAAGACTTTTGTATACTGCAAGCCCCAGCTGCTCGGAAAAGAAAAAGATAAAAGCCCCAACGCCGAGGGCAAAGAGAAAGGTATATTTCAAAAGCGTCTTAACCGTTGCCCTGACCCTCGCCATATTTCCCTGCACCTGAGCTGCGGTCAGCTCCGATATACTAAGCTCCGCCGCAGCGGATAGCAGGCAGGAAGGGAAGGAAATAAGGGGAAACACCATGCCCGTTATAACTCCGTAGCCCGATAGTGCCGCATCGGCACTCAGCCCCGAAAGCTTCAGCTTTTTGGGTATCAGCAGGTTTTCAAGGCTTACAAGCCCAACCCTCGCATAGGCGGAAAAAGCAAGGGGCAGGGCAATTTTCAACAGCCTCTTTCCAAGCCCCACCACATACTCTGAAGCTTTGGGTCTAATAATTATGTAAACTAAACCACTCATTAAAAAAGAGCAGCCATCGGCCACCAAATTGCTTTTGGCAATGGCGGCGCAGCAAAGTTCAATGTCCGAGGAGGGTATATCCCCAAGGAAAATATAGGCGCAGGCAATATTGATAAGCTGCTCAAGAATTTGGATAAGGGATAGCTGCAAAATCCGTCCCGAGGCAATAAAATAGCCGCTGAAAACCGAAGATAGCGCCAACATGGGCATGGATATGGAAAGGGTGCGAAGGCTAAGCACAGTTCTCCCATCCCCGATCCATAAAAAGCCTATCCTCTCCGCTCCGAAAAACATAAGGGCAAAAGCTGCCGCACCGAATACCGAGGCGTAGCATAAACTTATTTCCACAGCCCTTGCTGCGCCGCCCTGCCTTCCAAGCCCCAATTCCTCGCTCACAAGGCGGGTGGAGGAAAAGCGCACCCCAGATATGGCAAAGGTGGCGCAGAGCATGTTAACGGTGCCGATAAGCTGAAAAAGCCCGATCCCACCGGCGCCAACCCGCCCCGCCAGCCATACCTGATAGCTCAGCCCAACAAAGCGCATAATAAGCCCCGCCGCGGTCATAACCATGGTGTTTTTGAAAAGTCTTTTAAGCCCCATAAAGCAATAACCTCCGCAGATACTCATGCAAGTATATGCGGAGGTTTAATTGATTAGCATAATATAAAAATTCTGAGTAGCGGGGGCGTGTGTAGGGGGGCAAGGCCCCCTGCACGTTATAATAAATCTATACAAGCACTCCTCGCGCCACCATCATCAAGGAAACTCAAAACCGTAGTTTTCAAGGATGTTGTGAAGCTTTTTTGCTCCTAAATAAGATATTCTGAAATATGCATCTGCTTCCATATCATAAATAATATCGCAGCCATCGAAAGCGGGGCAAAAGCCTAATGAGAAGTCATCGCCAAACCAGATTGACCTAAAATCTGAGAAAAAGCAAGCGGGAATCTCAAAAACCATATACGCTCTGCCATCGAAAATTTTGGCAATGGTGCGGCTTTCATCTTCGGATAAAACCGCCACAATATCATTTCCACCGTAGGTATTGATAATTTTGGCAGAAGAGCCTTTGGGAATTTCAACTCTTTCGGGAATGAAAATGAAAGCTAATATGATGGCTGCAAGGACGAAAAGCAAGGTAACTCTGCATTTTTTCACTTATTCACCACCCCTTGTTTTTCAGTTCATACTCTCAGAATTTGCCTCAAACAGTTCCTTTATCCTCTCGCGGAGGGGAGCGTGCTCCGCTCTTTCCAAAAGGGGATCTGCGGCCAGAAGCTGGTGGGCTGCCTGCTGGGCGGACTGCAAAACACGCATATCGCCGCCAAGGTCGGCAATATGCATCTCCGGCAGACCGTGCTGCCTTGAACCGAAGAAGTCGCCGGGGCCGCGAAGGCGCAGGTCGTGCTCGCTTATCTTGAAGCCGTCGGAGGTTTCGCACATAACTTTGAGTCTTTCCTTGCTCTCGGGATTCTTTGCGTCGGAAACCAGAATGCACCAGCTCTTGTGCTTTCCGCGGCCAACTCGTCCGCGGAGCTGATGAAGCTGGCTGAGGCCGAAGCGCTCGGCGTTTTCAATAACCATGAGGGAGGCGTTGGGAACGTCCACGCCAACTTCAATTACAGTTGTAGAGACAAGAACATTTATCTCTCCCGCCACAACGGCGGCCATGACGGCATCCTTATCCTTGGCCTTCATGCGTCCGTGGATGCAGCCTATATTAAGCTCTGGAAACTCCTCCCGCAATGCCTCGGCATGCTCCGTGGCGCTTTTAAGCTCGTAGTCCAGCTCTTCGTTTTCCTCCACCATGGGACAAACCACGAAAACCTGTCTGCCCTCGGCGCACTGCTTGCGTATAAAGCCGTTGAGGCGGGTTCGGTAGCTTTCGTCCACATGGAAGGTGTCCACCTTCAATCTGCCGGGGGGCAGCTCGTCTATCACGGAAACATCCAAATCGCCGTAAATCATAAGGGCGAGAGTGCGGGGGATGGGGGTTGCGGACATAACAAGAACATGGGGCTTTTCCGTTTTGGAGGCAAGGGCACTGCGCTGGCTTACACCGAAGCGGTGCTGCTCGTCGGTAACGGTGAGCGCCAAATCCTTGAAAGCCACATCGTCGGTGATAATTGCGTGAGTGCCCACAACAAGGTCAATTTGGCCGTTTTGCAAGCCCTCACGAACTTTGCGCTTTTGGGCGGCGGTCATGGAGCCGGTGAGCTTTTCAACGCGGATGGAGAAGGGGGCAAGAAAGCCTCTAAGAGTTTCCAAGTGCTGCTCCGCCAAAATCTCCGTAGGCGCCATAAATGCCGCCTGGTGTCCGTTGCGGCAGGCGCTCCAGATGCAGGCGGCGGCCACAAGGGTTTTGCCGCTGCCAACGTCGCCCTGCACAAGGCGGTTCATGGGTCTGCCGGAGGCCATGTCGGCTATGGCATCCTCAATGGCTCTTCTCTGAGCGCCGGTGGGGGAGAAGGGGAGAGTTGCGAAAAATTCATCCAAAGGCGCAGGGGGGATGCTCTTACCGCCGGAGCGGTCGCGGCCAGAGCGCATACCTGCAAGGGCGCAGGCGAGGACAAAAAGCTCCTCAAAAACAAGGCGCTTTCGGGCAAGCTCCAAAGCCCCGAAGGATGCAGGGAAGTGGATATTTTCATATGCAAAGGGGGCTTGCGCCAAGGCGTATTTGCGAACAATGGCGCCGGGAAGAGCATCGGGCAGCTCTCCTGCGGCCTCGTTCAGGGCTGTGCGGACATAGCCCGTCATCATCTTGCTGGAAATTCCCTTGGTGAGGGAGTAAACCGGCACTATGCTGCCG
>JAFYUG010000143.1 GCA_017558545.1 Oscillospiraceae bacterium
CCCTTGATGGGGAAGTGCTTTTTGAGGTTATTGACCTCAAGGATATATTCGCTCTCGGTTTCGGGGGTGATGTTTTCGTTAATGTTGATGTTTTCGGACATTATTTGTCACCCTCCTTTTCATAGTAGCGGTAGCAGCTTACCTTGTGGGTATCGCTGAGAGAAATTTCGCAGGGATATTCGCCCTTGCAGCCTTCTACGCACATTTCGCAGCGATCCTTGAAATAGCAGTAGTTGGGCATGTTGATGGGGTTGGGAACCTTGCCGGGAATGGAGTAGAGCTTATCCACCTTCTTGCCAACAACGGGCTTGGAAGCCATGAGGCCGATGGTGTAGGGGTGGGCGGGATGATAGAAAATATCATCGGCGGTGCCCTTTTCAACTACGCGGCCTGCATACATGACAACGACATAGTCTGCCATCTCGGCGATAACGCCAAGGTCATGGGTGATGAGCATGATGGAGGAGTTGATCTTATCCTTCAGCTGGCGGAGCAGGTCCAGAATCTGAGCCTGAATGGTAACGTCCAGAGCGGTGGTGGGCTCATCGGCGATGATAACCTTGGGATTGCAGGCAAGAGCCATAGCAATCATAACACGCTGACGCATACCGCCGGAGAGCTCATGGGGATACATCCTGTAAACGCCTTCGCTGTTGGCGATGCCGACCATTTCAAGAAGCTCAATGCAGCGAGCCTTGACGTCCTCGGCAGTTTTGCCTTCGCCGTCATGAAGCTCGATAACTTCGCTGAGCTGAGCGCCGATACGGAAAACGGGGTTCAGAGCGGTCATAGGCTCCTGGAAGATCATGGAGATATAGTTGCCGCGGAGATTCTGCATCTTCTCGTTGGGGACCTTGGTTACATCGTAGCACTTGTCGCCAAGATTGACGCGGATTTCGCCTTCAACAACCTGACCCTGAGGACGCTGGAGAAGCTGCATCAGGGAGAGACTGGTAACGGACTTGCCGCAGCCGGACTCGCCGACGACGCCGACAGTTGCGCCAAGGGGAACTTCGAAGGAAACGCCGTCAACGCTCTTGACGGTACCGGCGTCGGTGAAGAAGTAGGTGTGGAGATTATCAAACTCAACGGCGTTGGCAGGATTATGCATAGTGGTAAGATATTCGCTTTCGGGAACATTCTTACGCTTGCGCTGCTTTTCCATCTCGTTGGTGATGCGGCGATTTGCTTTGGAAATCGCTCTTGCCTCGCGGGCAGAAAGGTAACCCTCGGGTTTCTTTTTAGCCATAGTTTCTCCTCCCTCTTTATCGTTTCATCTTGGGGTCGAAGGCGTCGCGGAGACCGTCGCCGACGAAGTTGAAGCCAAGAACGGTGAGAACCAGCAGGACACCTGCGGGAATCCAAATGAACCAGTAGTTAGTGAGAACGTGAACGTTGTTAACGTCGTTCATGATGTTACCCCAGGATGCGAAGGGGAACTTAACGCCGAGACCCAGGAAGGAGAGGGTGGACTCGGTGATAATGGTGGAACCAAGGCTCATGGTGCAGGTGACGATGAGCTGGGGAATTACGTTGGGTATAAGATGCTTGAAAATTCTGCGGCTTACGCGGAGACCACTGGACTCGGTGGCGGTCATGAACTCCTGCTCACGGAGAGAGAGGATCTGACCACGGACGAGACGGGCAATGCCGGGCCAGCCGAGGAAGCCCAGAATAAGCATCAGGTAGAGCATTCGAATCTGGGGATCCACTCGCATACCGTCCATGGCTGCACCAAGGATGATGAGCAGAGGAGTGGAGGGGATGCAGTAGAAGATATCAACTATACGCATGATGAGCTGGTCTACCCACTTGCCGAAGTAGCCGGATACACCGCCCAGGATAACGCCCAGGAATGCGGAGATGAAAACAACGATGAAGCCGATGCGGAGAGATACGCGGCCACCATACATAAGGCGGGTGAGCATATCCATACCGTTCTTATCGGTACCCAGCGGATGCTCGGAGCTGGGGCTGGAGTACATATCGAATACGCGGGTAGCGGTGGCTTCCTTGATGGACCAGATCTTATCGGCAGGGTTATACTCCATGGTATACTCATGCTCAACGCCATCAGCACCGGTATAGGTGAACGCGGTGATGCCATCTTCGATATTCTGAGAAACAAGCTCCTTCAGCTCGCGGCTGATGGTGGTGCCTGCAACCTTGCTCTGAACGATAACGCGGCTGACATAGGCAATCTCGCCATCGGGAGATGCGATGGTGGCATTGTCATCGATGGTGTAGTTAACGCCATCGGCGGTGAAGCTGCTCTCCTCGTTTACGTAGGCCTCAAGGGCTGCTACGGTGAAATTGAAGGAGAACTTTGCATTCTGGTCAAAGGGGTTGATGATGTCCTTATAGGCAAGACCGATAACGGTTTCGCCCTGAGAAACGGTGTAAAGCTCAGGTCCAAGCTCGGTTACGGTGTAGACGAGGTCCTTGTTATCAAAGGTATCGGCCTTCTTGGAAGCGGCAAGGGTGAACTTTGCCTGCAGAACGGCGCCGAAGTCCTGACCTTCGGCAGAGATATAACGGTATTCGTTATTCTCGGTTGCGCCTGCATATTCCTTCATCTGATATTCTTCGGTGAAGAATACCTGCTCCTGACCATAGGGCATGATCCAGCCGCCGATATAAGAGAAGATGAACATAACGGCAAGGATAACAAGACCCACAACGGCCAGACGGTTACGGAAGAAACGCTTTGCAACAAGTGCGCCGGGAGAAAGGCTCTTTACGCGGCGGTCATCGTTAAGAGAAAGCTGCTCTTCTTCGGGAGAGACTGCGGAAGTGTTTATTTCTTTTTCGCTCATTATATATCTCTCCTTTCTTAAGAGTAACGTACGCGGGGATCGACCACGCCGTAGAGAAGGTCGGTGATGAGGTTACCGGCCAAGGTGAGAATTGCAAGGAAGCTGAGGTAGAACATGGAGAAGGGAATGTCACCTGCTACCATTGCATAGTAGGAAGCATAACCAATGCCGGGGATGGCGAAGAGGGTCTCGGTGATCAGTGCGCCGGAGAAAAGGCCGGGCAGAGAGCCGCCAACGATGGTTACCAGGGGAATGAGGGTGTTGCGGAAAGCATGGTTATAAATAACCTTGTTCTCGCTGAGACCCTTGGCACGGGCAGTGCGGATATAGTCGGCGTTGAGAACTTCCAGCATGTTGGTACGGGTATAACGCATGAGACCACCGATGGAGATGATAACCAGAGTTACGATGGGCAGAACAAGGTGGTTTGCCTTGTCAAGGAACTGACCCATGGCAGTGAGGCTCTGGTGATCTCGTCCAACCAGACCGAAGAGGTCGAACCAGCCCAGCTTAACAGAGAAGATAAGCTTCAGGAAGGTTGCAAGGAAGAAGGTGGGCAGAGATATACCGGTGAGGGCTATGGCCGTAATGGCATAGTCGGTCTTACTGTACTGCTTGGTTGCAGCGATAACGCCAAGGGGGATGGCGATGATAAGCTCCAAAACAAGAGCGATGCAGCCCATGACGAAGCTGACCCAGATAACGCTGTTGAACTTTTCAAGAACGGGAACAGTGTACTTCCAGCTATCGCCAAAGTTAAAGGTTACAAGGTTTTTCAGCTGAACAAAGAAGCCGGGTACGATACCGATATCCAGACCGTACTGAGCGTTCAGCTGTACGAGCCATTCCTCATAGGGCTTGGAGCCGGGGGCCTGGCTCAGCTGCATTGCCATGGTTTCAACATAGGAAGCAGGCAGGCAGCGCAAAACGGCGTATATTATGAATACGACGAAAAACAGTATGATTACTGAGAGGATAAGTCTTTTAATTATATATTTATACATTTATAGGATCCCTCCGTTTTTCTTGCGGATCTTCAGGGATTCTTCACCGCTTCAGGCATTTCGCCTTTTTGTTATTCGTAAATAAAAGGGGATATCGCTTTTGGGATATATATAAACAACCTCTGCATATCAGGCAGCCGCTCCGAACTAATTAACATTCAAAGCTTGCTCTGTGTGTGAAATTAACAACTGAGCAACCCGAAACAGCCGAGTCGGCCGTCTCATATGCAGATAAAGCTGCTCATTTTCGGGTTTTAAGTGGTTTTAGTATTTCTGTTTTTGCGCGGGGATTGCCAAGGGGCATTTTTTGCCCCTTGGCAATCGAAAAAAGTGCTATTTAAGCTTTAATAAGCTCGAAGTGAATAAGTCTTATAGACTTAGTTCATCTCCAGGAGCTCGATGTCGTTGGCCCAGCCCCAGAAGGTGGTGATGTCGGGGGTAACGGTAGCCATGTTGACACGCTCGGTGGAGAAGATGATGCAGTTCTGGCGCTGATATACGGGGATCTCAACTGCCCAGTCAGCAACGATGTCAAGGCACTCCTTGTAGAGGGTCTTGCGGTAGGTCTGGTCGGTGGACTGACGAGCGAGCATGATGAGTTCGTCGAGGTCAGCATCCTTGATCCAGTAGCTCTTCTCGTTGGAACCGCCGTTGGAGTGGTAGATCTGATACATGTCGGGGTCAACAGTTGCAGACCATGCCATTGCGAACATTTCAGCAGTACCGGAGTTGACAGCGTTGGTCATCTCGGAGAAGTTAGCCATATCGGTTACGATGAAGTTGAAGCCGATTTCCTTGAGTGCTTCAGCAGCAAGGGTCAGAGCCATGAAGGTGGGGTGGTCACCGGTACCGCCGCCGCCAACCATGCATTCAACGTCCATCTTGGGGCCGTCAACGACCTTGCCGTCAGCGACGGTGAAGCCTGCAGCCTCGAAGAAGCCGAGAGCAGCAACCTTAGCAGCTTCGTACTTCTCTTCAGCGGTCATGCCTTCGGTGTAGATGGGATCGCCGTTTACGTCGGTGGAGAAAGCAATCTGGTAGCCCTCGTCAGTTACACGGGGAGCAGCCCAGGAGGTATCGGAGATGGGATAGTTGATAACGTTTGCGAACTCGCCATAGTAAGAGTCAACAGCTACATCACGGTATACGGAGATAACGGTAGCGATAGCCTTACGGAAGTTCTTGGAAGCCTCGGAGCCGCCGTCGCCGTCAACATTGACGTTCTTGGCAGCGAAGCCAACGTAGCCGTAACCGAGGTTAGCAACCATGGAGGTGGAGATGACGTCGCCGGTAACGGTGCCGCCGTTAGCTTCCATGATCTGGTTTGCGGTTTCGGTGGAGTAAGAAGGATCGGTGATATCGATGGTGCCTGCTACAACGCCGGGAACCTTATCAGCATCCTGGCCTTCCTTGTAGAGGATGTACTCGATCTTGGGGCAGCCCTTGTAGTAATTCTCGTTAGCGGCGAGGGTTACAACACCATTCTCATAGCTCTCGAAAACATAGGGGCCAGCGCCGAGGGGCTTGGAGGTAACGGACTTAACGTCGCTCAGGTCGCCCTTTACGAAACCGAACATGTTGTTCTCATAGTCATAGAGAGAGGTTTCGCCGTAGTAGTGGAGGGGGCAGACGGTGAGGCCCATCTGGTAGATGGCGTTAGCATTGATCTCGGTGAGGACAACGCGGAGGCTGTTCTCGCCGGTCTTCTGGATACCGGTAACGTTGGGAGCGGATTCGCCGGTCTGAACACCAGCCTGGAACTCGCCAGCAGCGTCGCCGAGCTCGTTAGCAATGTAAGTGGAGATGGAAGTGCCGGCAGACTCGTAGTTGATGCCGTCATCGCCGAGGTTGAAACCGAAGTTGTCAACGATAGCAGCGAAGAAATCGGTAACAGTGGAGCCTTCAGCAAGATCGTAGCCCCAAGCGGAAGCTTCGAAGCAAACGTCTTCTACATCGTCGCCGTAACCGGCAGCGGTGCAGTAGTCAACGATTTCCTGAGCGAACTTGTCGCCGGCTGCCCAGAAAGCAGTCCAGAAAGCGTTGTACTGATCCTCGGTGAAGTAATCGGTAGCAACATAGCCGTCAGCACCTGCAGCAAGGATGAGGTTCATGCGGCTGTCCATGCCGCTGCGATAAGCCTCGAGGCCTTCGATGGGCAGGGAGTAGAAGGTGGAGATACCGTCAAAGGTGGGGTCGAGGAGGACATACATGGTGAAGATAACGTCGTCGATGGTAACGGGGGTGCCGTCGGAGTTGACAACGTCGTCACGCATGGTGATGTCGTAGTAAACGGTGCCGTCTGCGTTCTCGGTCATTACGAGGTTAGCAATGCCGGTGTAGGTGTAGTCGGTGCCGTTGTAGGGACGAACTTCGCCTTCGATACCGTTCATGACGATGGAGCCTTCACGGTCGGTGCCGAGCAGACCCAGGTGGGTCAGGCCGAGAACCTGAGACTCGTAGTCATTGGTATAGAAGAAGGGAGAGAACTTACCGTCGAAGTTCTGGGTGGAGATAACGAGAGTATCGGGCTCGTCATCTGCGGGTGCTTCGGGAGCTTCGGGAGCTACATCGGGAGTTGCAGGCTCAGAGGGAGCAGCGGGCTCTGCGGGAGCTTCGGTCTGGCCGCAAGCTGCGAAGAGAGCAACTACCATGCAAACAGCAAGAAGCATAGCGAGCAGTTTCTTTGCGTTTTTCATGTGGATTTCCTCCTTATATATTTTGAACTATAATGGGCGTTCTTATTTTTGAATAAACCCAACGTTCACTATGTAATAGAGGGAGAGATTTTTCCTTTCTCCCAATGCCTTTTCGCGGGCAAAAGATACGCTTTCGCCCGCAAGGAAGACCTTCCTTGCGGTTTTTTGTCCGTCATCGGCGGACGGGTGTTATGAGCCTAAGATACAATAGGCTACAAGAGTATATACTAATTATATTAAAATGTCAATAAAGCTTTGGGTTTTTAGCATTATTTTCCGACAATTTCCCATCTAAGGCTCTTCATAAGCTTTCTGAGCAGCAGCATAGAGGCAACGGTCAGCGCCTTGCCGCCGAGAAGAAGAATATATTCCAAAGCCGAGCCATCTATTCCATTGAGAATTGTGAACACTATAATGGCCAAAATGCCCGCTGCGGAGAAGGCGGCGGTGACTATGGAGCCGCCGGGAATGCGGAGAACGCTGGAGCCATAGACATATTCGCGAAGCTTGCTGCCTTTGAAAAGGAGCTTGCTCACCGCCCAGAGGAGAACAAAAAGGGAAATTGCCTCGCCCATATAGGGGATAATTACATAAAAGCAGTTGCCCATGCCGCCGGCTTCCACAAATCCGGCTGCCACCAGACCGAGAAAACCGAGAAGGGACAAGGCGATTATCTCGCCCAAGGCTCTTGGAAATGTCTTTCCGTCAGGCACAAAGGAATAATAATCTCCAACGTATACATATTCACCAGCCAGGTTGGGGCGAATATCGTTGAGATAGGATTTTCTGCCTTTTTTGGTTTTCTTGCCCTTTTCTGCCATGTGTTTACTCCGTTACGCTCCGTGGCTCTCCTGCGGTGAACATTAGCAATTTACCGCAAAAAAGCGCACTCGTGAAAATACGGGTACAGTATAACATAGTTTCTCGAAACTCTCAAGGTGAAAAACTGGTAAAAATGTTAATTTATTAATAATTGGACAAAATTTACGCAACATTTATGGGACGGAGGGATTTCTGCGACTATCCGAGCCTTGAAATTATCCTCGAAACCCCTCAGTCACGGCTTGCGCCGTGACAGCTCCCCTCGGATAGGGGAGCCTTAGTGTGCGCATAATCTCACCCTTTTTGTCATTGCGAGGAGCGCAGCGACGTGGCAATCCGTTCCCCCCATACGGCGCGCCGAGGTCGTCGCGCCCTACGGAAAACGAATAAACCACAAGCATCCACCGCACCTCACACCGCACCCACCCCCGCGCATCGCTGCGGGAGAAAGAGAGTAACAAGTTTTGTCGGCACCGGGCAGTATATTCGCCCGCTGGCACCACCAAGAAAATTGTCACCTCCAGGCGGGGGGATTC
>JAFYUG010000144.1 GCA_017558545.1 Oscillospiraceae bacterium
AAAGGACATAAGAAAAATCTTTTCCGAAAGCCGCTTAACCATGGCCCAAAGAGAGAGCTGGCCTGTAATCAGAGATGAAGAGGGCCCCATAGCCCTTTACCGCTTCGGCATAGCCCAGCGCTGCGCCGGCGAAAGCGGAGATAATTGCATAGTAATAAAAATTTCCGAATATAGAGAAGGAGAATAAAAATGGTTGGAAAGATGAAAGACGATATTCTGAAGACCCTTATCAGCGAAGAAGAAATCGTTGCAAAAGTTAAAGAACTCGGCAGCGCCATTACCGCCGATTTTGAAGGCAAGGAAGTTTTCTTCCTTGGCGTTTTGAAGGGCTGCTTCATTTTCATGGCTGACCTTCTTAGAAGTGTTGACCTCGAGTGCGACATGGACTTCATGGCTGTCTCCAGCTATGGCAACGGCACCTCCACCACCGGCGCCGTTAGAATCACCAAGGACCTTAACAAGGATATCGAGGGCAAGCACCTCATCATCGTTGAGGATATCCTCGATAGCGGCGTTACCCTCAGCTATCTGAAGAACTATCTTTCCGCCCGCAAGCCCGCTTCCATCAGCATCGTAACTCTGCTGGATAAGCCCGAGCGCAGAAAAGCAGACATCAAGGCCGACTATTTCGGCTTCACCGTTCCCGATGAATTCGTTGTTGGCTACGGTCTGGACTATGCTGAAAAATATCGCAATCTTCCCTACATCGGTGTGCTCAAGCCCGAGGTTTACTCCAACTGAGCACTATATACAAATAAGGACGTGATTTTCTGTTGAACAACAAACCCGGTAAGAACAAAGCAAGAGATTTGGGCTTTTATGCCCTCATTCTCGTAATTTTGCTTGCAATCATCTTCACCATGGGAAGAGATACCAAGGCCAAGGAAATAGGCTATAGCGAACTGCGCGACCTTTTCCTTCAGGAGCAGGTGGACTCCTTCGATGCGGTGGAGAATATAATAAATGCCAAGCTCAAGGATGGCACCGAAGTCACCTGCGAGCTGAGCACCATAAGCATTTTCTATAACGAACTCAATGAACTGGTTGCCCAGCAGAAGGATGCGGGCATCCTCAGCGAGTATAACTATCCTCCCAAGTGGCAGGCTCCCGTTATTGTGGCCTTCCTCCCTTATCTGATTCTCGGCATCATCCTCTTCGGCTGGATGATTATGATGAGCAGAGCTCAGGGCGGCGGTGCAGGCGGCGTTGCCCGTTTCAGCAAGGCTCGCACCCGTCTGGGCAGCGACGAAAAGAAAAAGGTCACCTTCAAGGACGTTGCAGGCTGCGACGAAGAGAAGGCAGAGCTTGCAGAAATTGTCCACTTCCTGAAAAATCCCAAGCAGTATACCGAAATGGGCGCACGCATTCCCAAGGGTGTTCTTCTTGTTGGCCCTCCGGGCACAGGTAAAACCCTTCTTGCCAAGTCCGTTGCAGGCGAGGCAAATGTTCAGTTCCTCTCCATCTCCGGCTCCGACTTCGTTGAACTCTATGTTGGTGTCGGTGCAGGCCGCGTCCGCGACCTCTTTGAGCAAGCCAAGAAGGCAGCTCCTGCCATTATCTTCATAGACGAAATCGACGCCGTTGGCCGTCATCGCGGCAGCGGTATGGGCGGCGGCCACGATGAACGCGAGCAGACCCTTAACCAGCTGCTGGTTGAGATGGACGGTTTCGGCAATAATGACGGTGTTATCGTCATGGCTGCAACCAACCGCGCAGATATTCTGGATAATGCCCTTCTCCGTCCCGGCCGTTTTGACCGTCAGGTATATGTCGGCCTTCCCGATGTTCGCGGACGTGAGGCAATTTTGCGCATCCATGCCAAGGGCAAGCCTCTGGGCGACGATGTGGACCTTGGCTCCATTGCAAAGGGAACTCCCGGTTTCTCCGGCGCTGACCTTGAAAACCTCATGAACGAAGCTGCCCTCCTTGCTGTTCGCAGAGAGCGCCGCTTTGTCACCATGGCTGAAATTGAAGAGGCCATTTTGAAGGTGCAGATGGGTCCCGAGAAGAAGAGCAGAAAAGTCAGCGAAAAGGGCAGAAAGCTCACCGCTTATCACGAGGCTGGCCACGCCATTGCCGCCAAGTATCTTGAGCATGCTGACCCCGTTCACTATATCACTATTATTCCCCGCGGCATGGCAGGCGGCTTCACCCTCTACCGTCCCGATGAGGAGCTGGACTTCAACTCCAGAAATATGCTCTTTGAGCGCATCGTAACCGCTCTTGGTGGCCGCGTTGCCGAAAAGCTTTTCCTTGATGATATTTCCACCGGTGCTTCCGGAGATATTCAGCAGGCTACCCGCCTTGCCCGCGCCATGGTCACTCAGTACGGTATGAGCGACAAGGTCGGCCCCATTTCCTTCGATAGCTCCGACCATAGCATACTCATTGGCCGCGACTTCGGCGCAACCAAGAGCTACTCCGAAGAAACCGCTGCCCTCATCGATGCCGAGGTCAAGCGCCTTTTCGACGAGGCCTCCCAGCTTTGCGAGAAGATTCTCTCCGAGCATAGCCAGCAGCTTATCGGCGTTGCCGAGTATCTCCTTGAGCATGAGAACATGGAAGGCGATGTATTCAACTATTTCTGCGATCACGGCACTCTGCCCCCTCCCAAGGCTGAGCCCCGCATGATAGATGAAACCATCGAGCGCCCCGCCCGCAAGATCAGCATGTTCACCAATGATGATGAGCCCGCTATGCCCGCTCCCGAGACCGACATTCCCTCCGAGGAAACTCCTCAGAGCGAGGAAAGCGAAAACTGATTTATTAAATGGAGTATCCGACCCGATCGGATACTCCATTTTTATATAAGTCTTTCGATAATATTGCATATTTTGTTAACATAGAATATAATGAACATACACTCCATTGCTCGCTTTAATGCAAACGGAGAGGAGGAAACCCAAGCATGAAAAAATCCTACGCACTTGTTGTTTTGGCCGCGGGCATAGGCTCTCGCTATGGCGGAATCAAGCAGCTTGAAAAGCTTGGCGCCCATGGGGAAGTCATAATGGATTATTCTGTGCGCGACGCGGTTTCCGCCGGTTTTAACAAGATTGTTTTCATAATTCGCAAGGAAATAGAAGAGGATTTTTGGGAGATAGTCGGCAATCGCCTTAAAGCGAAATATTCTCCCCAAGGCATAGATATTTCCTGTGTAATGCAAAATATTGATGATTTGCCTCCGGGATATATCCGTCCTGCTCAGCGCGTGAAACCCTGGGGCACATGCCATGCTCTTTTGGCCTGTCGGGGAAAACTTAATTGCCCCTTCGCGGTTATTAATGCCGATGATTATTATGGACCAACAAGCTTTGTTGCTATGATGGAATTCCTGAGTAGTTTGCCTGAGAGCAGCAGGGGAGCTTACTGCATGGTGGGATTTAAGCTTAAAAACACCCTGAGCTCTTTTGGCGGTGTTATTCGCGGTATATGCAATGTGGATGATAAGGGCAATGTAATTCGCGTGGAAGAAACCCGCGGTGTTATTTGCGCCGAGGACGGAAGCATAGTGGCTGAGGGAAAAATCCTTGACGGCGACTCCACTGTTTCCATGAATATGTGGGGCTGCACCGGCGATATTATTGAGATTATCCATGAGCGCTTCGGAGAATTTCTGGATGAGAACATAAATAGCCTCTCGGAGGAATTTTTGATTCCTGAGCTTATGGATGAATTGCTGAGGGAGAAAAAAATCTCCATACGCCTGCTTCATACAAATGAAAAATGGTACGGAGTAACCTATAAAGGGGATATTCCCAAAGTCCGCGAGGCTCTGCAAGCCTTGGCGGATGAATGATGAATAATATAATCGGCAAAGAGAACTGCTCTTTGCCGATTTTTTTGGTTTTGGGAGAGCAGAAAAATCGTTCATCATCCCCCTTGAGTAATGGAAAAGCCTGTGATATACTATACTGGTTAAATTATGTATATTTTGCTTCACATAAAGGAGATAATAGAAATATGAAACTTGGTATTGTTGGTCTGCCCAATGTTGGCAAATCCACCCTCTTCAATGCTCTCACCGGCTCTCACGCAGAAACCGGCAGCTATTCCAACGCCGCTGTTAAGCCCAATATCGGTCAGGCTAAGGTTCCCGATGAGCGCCTTGACTGGCTGGCTGAATACTATAAGCCCAGAAAGTATACCCCCGCCACCATCGACTTTGTTGACGTTGTGGGTATCAAAAAGGGCGGCGGCAGAGGCAATGCCTATCTCCAGACCATCCGTCAGGTTGACGCCCTTGTCCATGTTGTCCGCTGCTTTGAAAACGACGAAATTTTCCTTGAGCCTATGGATCCCGCAGGCGACGCCGAAACCCTGAGCCTTGAGCTTATTTTGGCTGATATCGAGCTCACCGAGCGCCGTCTTGAACGCGCCACCAAGAACGCCAAGAGCGGCGATAAGAAGTATAAGCGCGAAGTTGAGATGTGCAAGGCTCTCATTGAGCATCTCTCCGATGGACAGCCCGCTTCCGGTTTCGAGTTCACCGAAGAGGATAAGGACATCCTTCAGGATGGCGGCCTTCTCTCCATTAAGCCCGTTATCTATGTTGCCAACCTTGATGAGGACGGCATGGCCGACTATGAAAACCACGAGGGTTATAAGGCTCTTGCTGCAATAGCTGCCGAGCAGGGCGCAGCCGTTCTGCCCGTTGCCGCAAAGTTCGAAGAGGACATCGCAGGCATGGAGGCAGAGGATGCCGAAATGTTCATGGCCGAGCTCGGTCTTACCCAGCGCGGTCTGGACCGTCTTATCAAGACCAGCTATGACCTTCTGGGCTACATCTCCTTCCTCACCGGCGGCGAGGACGAAGTTCGCGCCTGGACCATCACAAGAGGCACCAAGGCTCCTCAGGCTGCAGGCAAAATTCATTCCGACCTTGAGCGCGGCTTTATCCGCGCAGAGATCGTTGCGTTTGAGGACCTGAAAAACTGCGGCTCCATGGCCGTTGCAAAGGAAAAGGGCCTCTTCCGCAGCGAAGGCAAGGAATACGTCATGGCCGACGGCGACGTTACCAACATCAGATTCAACGTATAAGCTATTAGTTAATAGCGCACATTCGAAAGGGAGTGACAAACATGAAGCGTATCGAAGTGCTTGATGTTTGGCGCTCCCTTGCTGTTTTGCTGATGATGGCCTATCATCTGCTCTATGACCTCTATGTTTTCGATGTTGTGGAGCGTTCTGCGGCCTTCGGATTTTGGCCTGTTATGCTCCGCTATGCCGCCTCTGCCAGCTTCATATTCATTTCCGGAGCGGTGGTGCGCTTTTCCCGAAATCCCATTCGCCGCGGCGCAATAGTCTTCTGCTGCGGTATGATAATAAGCATAGTCACGAACTTTATGGGCAGCATAGTGGTTTTCGGCGTGCTCCATTGTTTGGGCGTGCTTATGATAGTCTATGGACTGATTAAAAATAAAGTGAAGCTCCCCAAGGGTATTTGGTTTGCAATTTTGTGCCTTGTGCTCTTCGCCGTGTGCTTTCATTATAGAAGTGAGATAAAGGTGGATACAAAGCTCCTTGTGCCTTTCGGACTTACCTATGAGGGCTTTTACAGCGCAGACTATTATCCTCTTTTGCCTTGGGGTCTGCTTTTCACCTTTGGTATATGGTTTGGGGATAAGCTGCCCGCTTTGCGGGAGAGATGGAGTCTGCTTTCCCGCTCCTTCCATCCTGCATGGAGTTTTCTCGGCCGCCATAGCCTTATAATCTATCTTGCCCATCAGCCTGTATTTTATGGCCTGTGCGCTCTCATATGGGGAAGATAATGTTTGACAATGTAAGACGTTTCTGATAATATTATTGAGTTGAAAATGGCTTTGACGGAGAAGGGGAAAGTCCTCTTGCGGTACAGAGACAGCGGCCAAAGGCTGAAAGCCGCTGCAAAGCAAACCCTTTCCTTCACCACTCCCGAGCTGTCTGCGATATAAGCGGAACGCGTGGCGTGCGTTATAGCGCCCTAAGAGTTAAACACCAAGGTGGAACCGTGTAATTTATGCACCCTTGATGCCCGTGGAGGGCGTCGCGGGTGCTTTTTTGTTTGTAAGTAAAATAATTCACATAAAAGGAGACTATGCCCTATGGATGAGAAGAACCTCTATACCTTCGAAAATCCCGTATTTAAGGACACCTATCGCCACACCACCAGCCATATTCTGGCTCAGGCTGTGAAAAGACTTTACCCCGAAGTAAAGCTGGCCATCGGCCCCGCCATTGCCGACGGTTTTTACTATGACTTTGATGCTCCCTTTGCCATCACTCCCGAAATTCTGGAGAAGCTGGAAGCAGAGATGCGCAAAATCTGCAAGGAAAAAATTAAGCTGGAACGTTTTGAGCTGCCCCGCGAAGAGGCCATCAAGCTCATGGAAGAAATGGACGAGCCCTACAAGGTAGAGCTTATTCAGGATCTCCCCGAAGATGCCGTTATCAGCTTCTATAAGCAGGGCGACTTTACCGACCTGTGCGCAGGCCCCCATCTGGACTCCACCGGCCGCGTAAAGGGCAACGCCATTAAGCTCACCGCCTGCAACGCCGCTTATTGGCGCGGTGATAGCTCCCGCAAGAGCCTCCAGCGCGTTTACGGCACCTGCTTCCCCAAGAAGGATGAACTGGATGCTTATCTCCAGCGCATCGAAGAAGCCAAGAAGCGCGACCACCGCCGCATAGGCAAGGAGCTGGGTCTGTTCATGCTCCGCGACGAAGGCCCCGGCTTCCCCTTCTTCCTGCCCAAGGGCATGGTGCTGCGCAATGCTCTGATCGACTACTGGCGTCAGGTGCATAAGAAGTACGGCTACGTGGAGTGCTCCACCCCCATGATGATGAACCGTCAGCTCTGGGAGCGCAGCGGTCACTGGGGTCACTACAAGAACAACATGTACACCACCGTCATTGACGATGTGGACTTCGCAATCAAGCCCATGAACTGCCCGGGCGGTATGCTGGTTTACCAGTCTGAGCCCCATTCTTACCGCGATCTGCCCCTGCGCGTTGGCGAGCTGGGTCTTGTCCACCGTCACGAACTGAGTGGTGCGCTGCACGGCCTGTTCCGTGTCCGCTGCTTCACCCAGGACGACGCTCACATCTTCATGACCTGGGGTCAGATGAAAGACGAAATCAAGAACGTTGTCAAGCTCTTTGACGAGGTTTACTCCGTGTTCGGTCTGAGCTATCAGATCGAAGTTTCCACCATGCCCGAGGATCACATCGGCGAGAAGGAAACCTGGGACTTTGCAACCGATACCCTCAAGCGCGCCATCGAGAAGATGGGCAAGTCCTACGTAATCAATGAAGGCGACGGCG
>JAFYUG010000145.1 GCA_017558545.1 Oscillospiraceae bacterium
AAAAAGCTGGACAAAGTGCCCTTTATCGGCCATATTTACACTATTTTGGTTGCCGTATGCGGTTGGGTACTCTTTGATCTCCCCAGCCTTTCCGCCGCCGGAAGTTACTACGCCAGCATGTTCGGCTTTGCTCAGGGCGGATTTGTCAGCGCAGCCGACCTTTATTACCTCAAAAACTTCGCTGTTATCTTCATCGCCGCTATCATTGCCGCCCTTCCCCTTGGCAAAAAGCTTTATGCTTCCCTGCCTCAGAAGGTGCAGAATGTGCTCAGCCCCATTTTGATAGTTTGCGTTCTTATCATCTCCACCGCATATCTGGTGGACGCCAGCTATAACCCCTTCCTCTATTTCAGATTCTAAAAGAAAGGAGAATATGATAAATGAGCAAAAAAGCATCATGGCTTCAAACAGTTATTTTTCTTGCCTTTATCGGCATCTTCTTTCTTCTTAATCTCATAATTCCCGACAGGGATTTTTCCGAAAACGAGAATAGATACTTGGAGCAAATGCCTAAATTCACTTTCTCCAAGCTTTTCAACGGCAAGTTCACCTCCGACTTCGAAGACTATGTTACCGACCAGTTTGCTTTCCGCGATAGCTGGACAGCTCTCAAGGCCAGAGCGGAGCTTATTATAGGCAAGGATGAAAACAAGGGCATTTTCCTCTGCGAAGATGAAAGACTTATTGAGGCCTTTGAAGAACCTGATATGGAGGATGTAGACTTTTCCCTCTCTTCCATTGACACTCTTGCCAAGAACTCCGAAATTCCCGTTTACTTTGCTCTCATTCCCTCCCCCGCCGAGATTTACTCCGAGCTTCTTCCCAAAGGCGCTCCCAACGCAAGTCAGAAAGAGCTTATAGACTATGCTTATTCCACTGTGGACGCCATAAATGTGGATATATATTCCGCTCTTGCCCGGCACAAGGACGAAAGCATTTTCTATCGCACCGACCACCACTGGACAAGCCTTGGCGCATACTACGGCTATACCGCCGTATGCGAGGCCATGGGTCTTGAGGCAAAGGCTCTCAGCGATTATGAGGAAAGCATAGTAACCGAAAGCTTTCTTGGCACAACATTCTCTTCCTCCGGTTTTGCATGGGTTGAGCCCGAAAGCATTAGCACCTATGTTAAGCAGGGTGATGCTGTTATCACCAACTATCCCAACGGCAAAGCCATTGAAAGCAGCTTATATGTGGAAAGCTTCCTCGAAGCGAAGGATAAGTATTCTTATTTCTACGGCGGCAATACTCCCCTTTTGACCATTGAAACGGGCAAGGAGGAGCTGCCCTCCCTGCTGATAGTCCGCGACAGTTATATGGACTCCATGAGTCCCTTTCTTATGGAGCATTTCTCCACCATCCATATAATTGACCTGCGCTACTATAACGCAAGTCTTGCAGGATATATTGAAGCAAACGAGATAGACAACATTCTCGTCTCTTACTCCGTCCCCAATTTTGCAACTGATTTGAACATCTTCAAAATTGCCTATTAATTTTATCGGAGGGTGAAAATATGAAAACAGCAAAACGTATAGTCGCATTGATTCTTATTATTGTACTGGTATTAGGACTTGGCATTAATGTTTTTGCAGCCTCTCCCGTTCCTTACTCAGGAATGAGCAGCCAATATAAAAACAGTGTTTATTATCAGCGCCTTATGGCCGTTCCCCTTGGCGAAAACCAGATAGAAAACCTTATTAATGTTGCCATGTCCCAAATTGGCTACACCGAAGGCTCCACCTCCACCGAACTGGCCGGCGTTAACTCCACCGGCAACATGAAAAACTACACCGAATACGGCAAGCGTCTTGGCAAAAGCGGCCATCCTTGGTGCTGCGCCTTTGTCAGCTGGTGCATATACATGGCCGGCATCCCCGGAAATGTTATGCCCAACACCCACGCAGGCTGCTCCAACTTTGTTCAGTCCCTTGTTTATAACTACGGCGGCACTTACCATTCTGCCGACAGTAACTACAAGCCTCAGGCCGGCGATATTATTTTCTACGAAGGCACTGAGAGAACCTATGACTCCAATGGTGTACCCAAGATTTCCGGACATGTTGGTATAGTTTATGAAGACTATAACCCCTCCACCAAGAAGTTCGGTGTTATTGAAGGTAACGGCCCCGGATATGTTCAGGCTAACTATCAGCCCCTTTTCAGAAAGGGATACACTGAGGGCAAGAACTACATTCTGGGCTATGTCACTCCCGCATACACCTCCGGCACCGAAAGCCAGCAGGGTCTCGTTGTGCGTCTTACCCAGCCTACTCAGACCACATATGTAAATAAGCAGTTTGTAAAAGAAACTAACGCCTGCGTAGTAACTCAGATATACAAAACCGCAGGAAGCAATATTACAGAGAGCGGCCTTATTCTCATGTATGCAGACGGCAGCCTCCTCAAGCGTCATGCAGAGAATATCACCGGTGTTGTCGGCAAAAATACAACTGTATTCCATTCCTGGTATGATATAAACAAGGAGGTTGGCGTAACTCTCAGCCCCGGCACCACCTACAAGTATCGGTTCTTTGCAGTTGTTGATGGCATCACCTTTGAAGGCGATACCTACACTTTCACAACGAAAGGACCAAAGAGCGATTTCAAGGTATATTTTGATGCCAACGGCGGCAGTGTAAGCACTGCCAGCAAAACCGTATACTCCGGCGACGTTTTCGGCGTTCTTCCCGATCCCGTACGCGACGGATATGATTTCCAGGGTTGGTACACCTCACCCAGCGGCGGAAACATAGTAAGCGCTAACACCAATGTATATCTCAGCAATGATATCACTCTCTATGCTCACTGGGTAGAGTCCGCAAAGGACGAAGACCTTGTTGAGGCAACAGTTAGCGTAATCCCTGTCAGCGACTCTGAATATGCCGCAAAACATTATGTTTCCGAAAATGCCGCTTGTCTTATCACCGAAATTCAGAAGACTCCCGGCTTTGCCATTTCCGAAGCCGGCCTAAAGCTCACCGATGCGCAGGGCAATCTCATAAAGCAGGGACGCAACACCTTCACCGACGGACAGTATACAGATACCGCATCCCTCTATCTTTGGTATGACACCTCTGAGCACCTTGGAATTACCCTCACGCCCGGCACTACATATAAGTATTCCTTCTATGCAATAGTTGACGGAAAAACCTATGAGGGCGCTGTTAACACCTTCACCACAGCCGCTCCAACCAGTTTCACCGCAACACTTTATTCCGGACTTGATTATAAGGATACTTCCACCATAAGCATCACCAGCGGCAAGGCCTACGGCTATCTGCCCGCCCCCACCATGCCCGAGGGATACAATTTTCTCGGCTGGTACACCGCCAAGGAGGGCGGCGAACAGGTTATTGAAACCGCCACCTTTAAGGGCACAGGAGATATAAGTCTTTATGCCCGCTACGAAAAGAAGCCCATCGAAGTTAACATTACCCTCCCCACCAATGATGCTTACGCATCCAAGCATTATATTAACGAAACTGCGGCCTGCCTTGTTACTGCAGTAACCAAAACCGCAGGAAGCGAAGTCAGCGATGTCGGTATGTATCTTATGGATGCCAACGGCAAGGTCATTAAGCGCGGAACCATGGATGCCCGCGGTCAAATCAACAAGGAAACCACCCTTTTCCACATTTGGTGCGACACTAAGGATAACCTCGGCATTGATCTTGAACCCAGCACTACCTATATGTACCGGTTCTTCGCAGTTGTTGACGGTCAAAGCTTTGAAGGCGAAACATATACCTTTACTACCAAAGCTCTCAGCAATTTCTCCGCAAGCTTCTATTCCAACATAGACCACAGCAAGGTTTCCGTTATACCCGTTACTAAAAACCAGTATTACGGTACTCTGCCCGAGCCTTCTATCCCAGAGGGATACAGCTTTGTTGGTTGGTTTACCGCAAAAGAAGGCGGCGAACAGATATTTGAAAACTCTGTTTTCAAGGGCAACGAGGATATTCTTATCTACGCCCGCTATGAGAAAATTCCTCAGAATTTCACCATCAAATATTCTGCAAACGGCGGAAACGGAGATATAGCCTCTCAAAACTACCAGTTCGGCGAAACCATTAAGCTTTGCAAAAACACCTTCTCAAACAGCGGATACGACTTTTACGGCTGGGCACTCTATCGCGAAGCAGACGATACATACTTCACCGATAACGGCTGGCAGAGCTATGATGCAGCCAATAACCTCGGATATAAATTCTCCATCTTCCCTGAAGAGTCCAGTTGGGTAATTGACGATGTTTGGACTGAAGGCTGCGAGGACGCAAAAATATTCACCTTTGTTGCAGTTTGGGACGAGGTAGCTAAGGAGCCTATTTCTAACCCCTTCACCGACGTTAAGGAAAGCGACTATTTCTACGACAGTGTTCTTTGGGCCGTTGAAAACGGCGTTACCTCCGGTCTCAGCGCCACTTCTTTCGGTCCCACCAGCCCCTGCACCAGAGCTCAGGTTGTAACCTTCCTTTGGCGCGCTATGGGCGAGCCCACTCCTTCCAGCTATAATAACCCCTTCACCGATGTTAAGAGCGGCGACTATTTCTACGAGGCTGTTCTTTGGGCCGTTGAGAACGGCATCACCAACGGTCTGAGCGCCACCACCTTCGGCGCATCTCAGCCTTGCACCAGAGCTCAGGTTGCAACCTTCCTTTGGCGCACCATGGGTAAGCCTGATCCCTCCAGCGGATATTGTCCCTTCTCCGACGTTGGCGAAAGCGCATATTACTATAACGCCGTTCTTTGGGCCGTTGAAAACGAGGTAACCTCCGGACTTAGCGCCACTTCCTTCGGACCCAACGCACAATGCTCCAGAGCTCAGATTGTAACCTTCCTTTTTAGAGCAATTGAAAAGTGATAAGAGAGGTATATCATATTTATGAAATCCTTCATTAAAAAAGCTTTTTCCCTCGTGCTTGTTGCAGCCATAATGCTTGGCCTTTTAAGCATAAGTGCATCCGCATACTATGCCTGCAATCACACAGAGATTACTTCCCGCAACGACTCTAACATCAACACCATTTTCTCCCTTATTGATTCCCAAGCCTTTAGCTCTGATTCCTCCAGAAATTCTGCAAAGGACAAAATAAGCTATCTTCTCTACGATACCAAATTCAATCCTTTTGACAGAAACAAATTCCCCTATCTTAACAGCAACGGATATACCGACTATGTAAACGACGGCAATTATAAGTATGAAGTCAACGGCGCAGGCTGCTTTGCATACTGCAAATGGGCCTCCAAGGTTGTCTACAATGGCGGCCACGGCGACCGACTTTACCCCACCAACGCATCCGGTTCTGCCGTTAAGTCCGTATCCGGTCTCACCGCAGACATCATCAAAAACTTTATGATGACCCAGTGTCAGGCCGGCGAGCACATAAGAATTGATAATACCCATTCCATCACCTTCCTTGCTTGCAACAACAGCGGATATTACTACCTTGAATATTACAAGGACTCTGCCCCCTATATCCGCCTGTGCTATTCCACCTATAACCAGTTCCTCAGCGCTTTGAAGTCCGCCGGAAAGTGCATTTGGGTATATAATGCCAACAAGTATGTCAATCAGGGTGGTTCAACCCCCGTTGTGCCATCCACTCCCGCTGTATCCCTGAGCGTGCCCACCGATCCCACTTATACCGCAAAGCAGTTTGTTACCGAGACCAACGCCTGCCTTGTAACTCAGATAACCAAGCCTGCCGGCAGCAATGTAACACACTGCGGTCTTATTCTCATGAATGCTGACGGAAGTCTTATCAAACAGCACACAGAGGATATAACAGGAGTTGTCGGCAAGAACACCACCACATTCCATTCCTGGTATGACATTAACAAAGAAGTTGGCGTAACCCTTACAAAAGGCACCACATATAAATACCGCTTCTTTGCCATTGTAGACGGAGTTACTTATGAGGGCGGCACTTATACTCTTGTAACTTCCGGCCCCGCAAGCTACACTGCAACCCTTTATTCCGGCCTTGATTATAGCGATTCTTCCACCATTACCGTTACCCAAGGTCAGGCTTACGGATATCTTCCCGGCCCTACACTCCCTGAAGGATATAATTTCAACGGATGGTATACCGCCAAAGAAGGCGGAGAGCAGGTTATCGAGACCACTGTATTCAACGGCTCCGGAAACATAAGCCTTTACGCACGATACAGCATCAAGCCCATCGAGGTCACCATCGCCCCCGCAACTGATGCAAGCTACGCCGCAAAAGAATACATTGACGAAACTGCAGCTTGCCTTGTTGCCGCTATAACCAAAACCGCCGGCAGCGAGCTTAGCGAAGTTGGAATGTACCTTATGGATGCAAATGATAACATCATCAAGCGCGGTGTTATGGATGCCAAAGGTCAGATTAGCAACGAAGCCACCCTCTTCCATGTTTGGTGCGACACCAAGGACAACCTTGGCCTTGAGCTTCAGCCCGCAACCACTTACAAATATCGTTTCTTTGCCGTAGTTGACGGAAAAAGCTTTGACGGCCCTGTCTACACATTTACCACCAATGCTCCCGCCACTTTCACCGCAAAATTTTACTCCGACCTCGACTATTCTCATAGTTCTCAGCTGACCATCACCAAGGGGCAAACCTTTGGGGTGCTTCCCTCCCCTGTTCTTCCCGACGGATATAGTTTCCTTGGTTGGTTCACTGCCAAGGAAGGCGGAGAGCAGGTGTTTGAAAACACCGTATATAATGGCACCGAGAATCTCAGCTTGTATGCCCGCTACGAAAAAATAGAAAAGCCTGTTGAAGTGAGCATAGCTCAGGCAACGGACGAAGAATATGCCTCCAAACACTATATAAGCGAAAACGCCGCTTGTCTCGTTGCAGAAATCAAAAAGAGCGAGGGTGCCCTTGTTAGCGAAGCCGGGATGGTACTTATGGACAAGTCCGGAGCCATTATCAAGAAGGCTTCCATGGACACAAGAAATGAAATTAGCCCCGAAACCACTCTCTTCCACCTTTGGTGCGACACCAATGAACATCTTGGTTTGGAACTTGAAAGCGGAAATACATATAAATATTATTTTTATGTAATTGTTGACGGTGTAAGTTATGAAGGCGATACCTTCTCTTTCACAACCCTCTCTCCCGTAGCATTCCAAGCTAAATTCTTCTCCGCGCTTGATTATTCCAAGACTGCAAGCATAAATGTCACCAAGGGAGCAGCTTATGGCAAGCTCCCCGCTGCGGAAAATGTTGAAGGATATGAATTCATCGGTTGGTACACCGCCAAAACCGGCGGCGAACTTATTACCGAAAACAGCATTTTCAACGGAAACGAAAATATAAGCATTTACGCAAGATATAAAAAGCTCCTGGATCTCGACCCCACTCCCGATCCTGATCCTGCGCCCGATCTCACGCCTATAACCAATCCCTTCGTTGATGTTAAGTCCACCGACTATTTCTACGACAGTGTGCTTTGGGCTGTTGATAACGGCGTTACCTCCGG
>JAFYUG010000146.1 GCA_017558545.1 Oscillospiraceae bacterium
GCGAAGTCGGCTACTTCACCGCCAGCATCAAGAACGTCCGCGATACCAAGGTGGGCGATACCATCACCGGCGTGGAAAATCCCTGCGCCGAGCCCCTCCCCGGCTACCGTCAGGTCCAGTCCATGGTCTACTGCGGTACTTCCATTGAGCTTTCCGCCGATGGCCCCATCCGCGAGCCTTACTCCGTATATTTCCAGGGCGGTCTCACCTGGTATCATGCAAAGCTGGGTATCATGATGAGCCTTCAGAAAATGTACGAAGCCGGACTTGTTGAAATCAATTGATATTAAGGAGAGAATGAACTTATGATGTGGTTTTGGCTTTCAATAATCACCCTGCTCTGCTGGAGCGGAAGCGACCTTTTCTCCAAAATAGGCTGCGCCGACTCCAAGGATAAATACAGCCATTTCAAAATGGTTATGGCCGTTGGCGTAGTTATGGGTCTTCACGCCTGCTACGAAATTTTCATCGGCGGCGTTGAAATCAGTTGGAATGTAATATTCACCTATCTCCCCGTTTCTCTGCTTTACATACTCTCTATGGCTATGGGCTATCTTGGCCTGCGCTATATTGAGCTTAGTATCTCCTCCCCCATTTGCAACGCCTCCGGCGCTCTGGTTGCCGTAACCGCCCTTCTCACCGGCGGCGAAAGCTATCCTCCCCTTGTTCTTGTAGCTGTTGGCGCTGTTTGCGTGGGTGTTATCGGTCTTGGCATCGTTGAGGCCCGCGAGGACGAAGAACTTCGCGCCGCAAGACAGGAGCAGGGCAACTGGAAGTATTCCAAGAGCTGGCTGGCTCTGGCCCTGCCCATTGCTTACTGCCTGCTGGATGCTGCCGGAACCTTTGCCGACAACCTTGTTTTGGAAACTCTGGACGAGGACAGCGCAAACGTTGCCTATGAGCTCACCTTCCTTGCCGCCGGTGTTGTCAGCTTCGTCTATGCTATCATTATCAAGAAGCAGAAGCTCATCCCCAAGATGGAAGCGCCCAAATATATTGGCGCTATTTTTGAGACCGCCGGTCAGTTTGCCTATATCTACGCAATTGCCGACTCCGAGCACCTGCCCATGAGCGCCCCCATCATCTCCGCCTACTGCGTTGCCAGCGTTATCTGGAGCCGAATTTTCCTCAAGGAAAAGCTTTCCAAAAAGCATTATGCTATGATTCTCCTCGTTATCCTTGGCATTATCGTCATGGGTGTATTCGACGTATAAAAGCATAATAAAAACAAAGATGGAGTGGTCTGTGACCACTCCATCTTTGTTATACATATCTTTCAATAAAACTTATGGCAAGCTCTTTCCATGGCTGGGCGGGGAGATTTTTGGAAAGTCCCATAGCATGATTGCCTTCGGAGAAAATATGAAGCTCATATGCAATTCCCTCTTCGGCAAGCGCTGTGGCCATTTCTACAGACTGGGATACATTCACCATATTATCCGTGGCGGTATGCCAAAGGAAGGTGGGCGGAGTATCTCTGTTTACATTTCCTGCCGCGCTATATCTGGAGAGCATTTCGTCGCCAAGTTCATCGCAAGAGCCAAAAACAGCCAAATTCATGGTTTTGGAGGCTCTGTGGAGCTTTGTGGCGGCGTAGCACAAAATTGAACAATTAGGCTTTATATCGGCCTTTTCGCAGCCAAGAGCGGAGGAAATATATTCACTTGACCACTCATTGGCATAGTTTGCGGCAAGGTGTCCGCCTGCGGAAAAGCCCATAATGCAGATTTTATCAGTATCAACGCCAAAGTCATTTTTATTTTCGCGGATGAGCTTTATAGCGGAAGCAAGCTCCAGCATAGGCTCGGGAAAAACTGTATGAGAATTGATGGGAGTATGGGGTTTATCAAAGGCGGGGTGCATGGTGCTATAACGCAGCACAAATGCAGCAAAGCCTTTATGGGCGAAGTATTCGGCCACCTCTGCCCCTTCCCTGTCGCTAAGGGCAAAATAGGCTCCGCCGGGCAAAACGATAATAGCGGCTCTATTTTCACCTTCTGCGGGAATATAGGCTTCAAGGCTCACAGAAGGGTCATTATCCCAGAAGCAGTAGCTTTCACGAGTGAGCATACTCTCAGCCTCCTATTCTCTCCACAAAGTTTTTGAATATGGTTGCAACCTGAGCTCTGGTGGCAAAGCCGTTGGGCTCATAGCTGCCGTTAGCATGACCCTGAATTACGCCGGCCTGCTGAAGGGCATAAACCTCGTTTTTGAAGCTTATCTGTCCGTCATCACCGAAGGAAGCTTTTTCATAAACAACGGGAAGATTTATGGAATAGCCTCTTGCGTATCTATAAAGCATAACGGACATGCTCTCTCGGTCGATATTATTATCGCCGTTGAAACGGCCGTTACTGCCTGTGCTTATATCCATAAGCCAAAGCCACTGGACATAGGGGCTATAATACTTATTCTCGTTAAGGTCAGTGAATGCGCCATCGTAGGCCTTTACGAAGTCAGCCCTGATATATCCCTCGATGCCACCGGTAAGACGAACTTTCTTCCAGCCGTTTTCTTCACCGAGAACGGTGAAGGCATCATAGCGGTCAACCTGACCAACAATGCCATGCTGAGTGCCGGCTCCGGAGCGGACATTAACATCCTCGCCAAGGGAAATGCCTATGCGACCGGTGAGATCAGAGGGAACGCCGGCAATTCTGCCCAAAACGGTTGCGAACATTCCGCGGGTCATGGTGCCGGATGGGTCAAAAAGGTTATTGCCAACGCCGTTGAAAAGACCTCTGGCGCAGACAAACTCAATGGCGGAAGTATACCATGCACCGGCCACCATATCGGCAAAGTTGGCAAAGGAGCCAATCTTGAAGGTGAAGGTGCTGACGCCGCTATCCAGATAACCGCCGCCAATGGAAATAGCCTTGATGGTGGTATCGGCATTTATAGCAATGGGAGAAGTATACATGGCGCTTGCGGCAGTGGGTGTGGTGCCATCGGTGGTGTAATAAACTGCGGCGCCGCTGCTGGGGCTTTTAAGAGAAACGGTAGTGCCTGCGGTTACAACGCCTGCATTATAGTTGCCGCTGACAACACTATAAGTGGGTGCGGCAGCAGTAGGCATAGTTACGGCGTAGGTAAGGGTGCGACTAATTGTTCCATCGGCAAACTTAGCCATGGCTTTTACTGTGCAGCTTCCGGTTATCACTATGGGGGCGGTATAGATGCTGCCATAGATGGCGGGGTCGCTGCCGTCAATAGTATAGTAAATCTGAGCGCCATCTTTCTTATGGCTGAGAGTTACAAGCTTATTTTCTCCGTTGGAGGAGGCGGAGGCATAAGGAGCAGCATGGCGGCAGTTGGCGCACCACTCACCGTCCAGAGGCACGGCGCAGGAATGGTTATACTCAACGCTGTCGCGGTCATAGAAGCGATAAATTCTATAGCCCCTGCCAAAATAATAGCTATTGAACTTCAAAAGAGAGGCTTTGCCGCCTTCAC
>JAFYUG010000147.1 GCA_017558545.1 Oscillospiraceae bacterium
AGCAGATGAAGCCAAGACCCTCCTGCATAAGGCTGATTCCGGGGGAGGAGGAAGAGATAAACACTCTGCCGCCGCTGGCTGCTGCGCCATAGGCCATATTTACGGCTGCAAGCTCGCTTTCGGCCTGAACAAAGCATCCGCCTGCCTTGGGCAGCTCATGGCTCATATACTCGGGAATTTCGTTCTGAGGGGTGATAGGATAGCCGCAGTAAACCTTGCAGCCTGCTCTGATGGCAGCTTCGGCAAAAGCCTCGTTGCCCTTCATAAGTATTTTCTTGCTCATTCCTCACCCTCCTCAAGCTGATAAATGGAAATGCAGCAGTCGGGGCACATCATAGCGCAGCTGGCGCAGCCAATGCATGAAGCCATATCTTCAATTCCCGCGGGATGATAACCCTTGGCGTTAACGCTGCCAACATCCATGCTTATAATCTTTTTGGGACAGAAATTAACACAAAGCTCGCAGCCCTTGCATTTATCTCTGTTGAATATAACTTTGAATCGTCTAGCCATAATCAACCTCCGTGTATATAAAGCTAATATTAAACCTGTTTATCGAGATAGCTCTCTCTCATATGCATTCCAATGGGGAATACATCAAAGCCCTTGCCTTCAACTTCGGGCACAAGGCTTTCCATGCAGCAGGCGCATAGAGCGGGAATGCCTGTTTCGCGGCTAAGCTCAAGAGCGTATTCCCAGCCTTCCAGAACATCTTCCGCCGTTGTATATCTGATAAAGTGTGTGTTGGATATAATACCGGTAACAGAAAGACCGGTGGTATTTTCAATGCTGCGAAGCTGCTCAATGGCTTTTTCCAAAGTGTCCGTTCCGGGACGGTTTTTGTTAAGAACAAAAAGCAGCTGGGTATCCTCTTTGAGGAACTTGGAATACTGATTGAGAATCATTGCTCCGGTGAAATCTCCGCCGGCGTCCAATATAACGCGGCTTTGAGGATTTTCCAAGGGAGCGCGAATGGCGCTATCCAGAGTTTGAAGCTCGCTTCCGTTTTTGCCCTTAAAGGGGTCGGAATAGACGCTAACTCCAACCTTCTGCAGCTCATCCATTCGTTCTCTTGAACGGAAATAGGGATTTTCTACATCCAAATCCGCAAGAGCGAGATTAGCTATATTTTCTTTTGCAAGAGCGAATGCCAGGGAAACGGCAAACTCAGTTTTGCCGCAGCCAAAATGGCCTGTAACGGCAATTTTTCTTGGGCCATAGGCCATTAATCTAAGAAAATCGTTCATATCCTCAAAAAGCTTAAACTTCTCCAATTTCAATTACAACTTTGTAAATTATAGACCTCTATTTTCTCTTCGTCAAGAAAGAATAAAAAATTAGAAAACATTTGGCTACCTTAACGATTTAGCTTGATAAACACATGGGGCGATTTGTACACATTTTGACCAAAAAATTATTGACAAAATTTATGGGTGGTGCTTTAATATTTGAAAAGACTATGACGAAGACGACAGGGTGTTTTTCCGACCCAGAGAGTCCGCGTTTTGCTGAGAGCGGATGACGAAAAAGCCCACTATGTCCATCACTTCCGAGTCGGGAGTCCGAGCGGCGAGAGCCGGGTAAGATTCTCCGTGAAGGCTGCGTGAAAGCCAAGGGTTTGTCAGAACCCGATGAGCGGCGTTTAGAAAACGCAATTTGAGTGGTACCGCGGGTTAAAGTATTAGCTCGTCTCAAAGTTTTTTGCTTGGAGACGGGTTTATTTTTTTATCCTTCTCCTAAAAGAAAAATTGGAGGTATGTATTATGGCAAACACAAGTAACGGTATGCTCCTGGAAGTAGCTCTTCGTATTAAGAGCCTTCGTCTTGACTGCGGATATAGCCTTGAGCAGATTGCAGAT
>JAFYUG010000148.1 GCA_017558545.1 Oscillospiraceae bacterium
CCGTCGCCAACGAAGGCAGTTGCTCCTTTAGAATTAGTCTTAAGCATGTTTTCAAGATAGCTCAGTTTATCATGAGGGAGCATCTCTCCGCAAAACTTATCAATACCAAGGCTCTTTGCAACAGTTTCTGCTACTATCTGTGTATCACCCGAAAGCATTGTAATACCTTTTATTCCAAGCTTTTTCAATAGGGAAATGCTCTCGGCTGAATCATCCTTGACTTCGTCTGACACAAGAACAGAGCCCAAGAATTTTCCGTCTAAGGCAATATAGACATGTGTTCCCACTTCACTAATAGGAATATATTCCACATTATTCTCATCCATAAATCTGGCATTACCTGCAAGAATAATGCTATCTCCCCATTGGGTTCGTGCTCCAAATCCCGCTTTTTCCTCATATTCAGTATACCTATCCAAAGGCAGCTCTTTTCCGAAATTCTGTCTGATGGCAATGGCAACGGGATGATTTGAGAAGGCTTCGCCTATGGCAGCCATTTGGAGCAAATATGCCGCTTCGCAATTAAAGGGGTATATTCCTTTTACAGACAAAGTACCCTTGGTTAGAGTTCCCGTTTTATCAAAAATAAATTCATCGCATGAAGCAAGAGCATCCAAGTAATTTCCGCCCTTCACAAGAACGCCTTCTCGGGAAGCGCGTCCTATGCCGCCAAAATATGTAAGAGGTACAGAAATAACAAGGGCGCAGGGGCAGGAGATAACAAGGAAAATCAATGCTCTATGAATCCATGTGTTCCAATCACCGGTAAAAATAGACGGGAGTATGGCAAGCAACAATGCCGATATAACCACAACGGGAGTATAGTAGCGAGCAAAACGAGTTATAAATGCCTCGCTTTTAGATTTGTTGGCTGCAGAGTTTTCAACCAGTTCAAGAATTCTGCTAACTGTTGAATCCTCAAATGTCTTCGTAACCTTCACTTCAATGAGGGATTTTATATTCACGCATCCCGAGATAACGCTATCGCCCTCACCAACATCACACGGAACAGCTTCTCCCGTGAGAGCAGAAGTATTCACAGAGCTTGCACCCGCAACAATCACGCCATCAAGAGGGATTTTACCTCCCGGCTTTATGTAGATATAATCTCCCAGATTAACATCCTCAGGATCAACCGGCATCAAGGTTTTATCCTTCATTATATAAGCATAATCCGGTCTTATATCCATAAGCGCAGCAATATTGCGTCTGCTCTTTCCAACTGCAACATTTTCGAAAAGCTCACCAATCTGAAAGAAGACCATTACGAAAACAGCTTCGTGACTCTCTCCAACCGCAAAAGCTCCAATACTTGCAATGGCCATAAGGAACTTCTCGTTAAAAACCTGACCATGAATAATGCTGAAAACAGCTTCATAAAGCACATCATAGGCAGCGATAAGATAAGCAACAATACAAAAGGCAAGTTTAAGCTTAGGCGATGGGACCAAAAAGCTTAGGACGAAAATAACAGCAGAAACAATAATTCGAATTAATCTGATTTTCTGTTCCCTATTCATAGATTTACTCCATGTATATTTTGCAGTGTCTTTCTATCTTTCTGCAAAGCTTTTGAGCTTCAGCCATGATTTCATCAAAGCGCTCATCCTCGGCTTCAATCTTAAACTTCTGAGTAAGAAAGCCAATGCTGATGCTGCTTACACCGGGAATTGCTTCAATTGCTCTTTCCATTTTTGCGGCGCAATTGGCGCAATCCACATCTATCTTAAAAGTCTTTTTCATAAATCATTCCTCCAAATGTTCCTTAGCCATTCCAATAATTATTTCAACATGAGAATCAGCCAGGGAATAAAAAATTGTCTTTCCTGCCCTTCTGTTTTTTATAAGCTTTGCCTGCTTTAATACCTTAAGCTGATAAGAAACTGCGGGCTGAGTCATGCCAAGAACAGCTGCAATATCACATACACACATCTCCGCCTTAGAAAGAGTATAGAGAATTTTTATTCTTGTTGAATCACCAAACACCTTAAAAAGCTCGGCCATATCGGCAAGCTCTTCCTCAGGAGGCATCTCCCCTCTGAAACTTTCGCTGTCATAATTATGCTCATGCAATCCGTCGCAAAGAGTCTCTTCCCTATTGCAATACATATTCTCACCTCATTACATATAAGTGTTTGCTTATATGTTTATATATCATATTGAGGGCTGCTTGTCAACAAAATTCCTCATTGACAATATTATTGATAACTGATTAAATTGAAAAAAAGACATATAAGGAGCTTTTCCCATGAGAATGATAACCTTGGGCAGCACCGGAATAACCTCTCCCCAGAACGGATTCGGCGCTCTTCCCATTCAAAGAGATACAACCGATGTGGCCGTGCATCTGCTTAGAAAAGCCTATGAAAACGGCATCACCTTCTTTGATACCGCAAGAATGTATACCGACAGCGAGGAAAAAATCGGTATTGCATTTGGAGATATGGGCATTAGAGACAAAATCTATATTGCCACCAAAACTGCAGCTCTCACTCCCGAGAAGTTTTGGGAGGATTTGGATACCTCTCTTCGCCTTATGAAGACTGATTATATAGATATTTATCAGTTTCATAATCCCGAAAAATGCTTCCTTCCCGGGGACGGAACCGGAATGTACGAATGCATGCTTGAAGCCAAGGCTCAGGGCAAAATCCGTCATATAGGCTTCACAAATCACGGTCTTGAAGCAGCTCATGTTTGCGTTGATAGCGGTCTTTACGAAACCCTGCAGTTCCCCTTCTCCTATCTCACCGGCGAAGAGGAATTGGAGCTTGTTGAAAAATGCCGCAAGGCAAATATGGGATACATTGCAATGAAGGGACTTGCCGGCGGACTTATTACTAACTCCGCAGCGGCCTATGCCTTTATGCTGGACTACGACAATGTAATGCCCATTTGGGGTGTTCAGCATGAATATGAGCTTGATGAATTTCTAGGCCATATGGTTAATGAGCCCATAATTGACGATGAAATGCGCGCAGAAATGGCAAAGGACAAAGAGATGCTCAAGGGCGGATTTTGCAGAAGCTGCGGCTATTGCATGCCCTGCCCCGCTGAAATTAATATTCGCCAGGCAGCAAGAATGAGCCTTATGATAAGAAGATCTCCCCATGAGCAGTTCCTCACCGAAGATTGGCAGAAGGAAATGGCCAAGATAGATAACTGCATATCCTGCGGCCTTTGCGCAAGCAGATGTCCCTATAAGCTTGATACACCCAATCTTTTGAAAGCTAATTACGAAGATTATAAAAAAATCGCATCCGGCGAAATTAATGTTTCAAATTATTAATTAATAAAATCCATCTCCCAGAAATTTTGGAGATGGATTTTTATTTTAGTATGCAAATAGTATGTAAATTTACCGTATTATATCGTTGCTCAAGCATTATATATGTTATTAAAGGCTCAATTTTTGAAAGGATACCCATTTAATGAAGAAAATTATATCTCTTATGCTTTGTCTTATTATGCTTTGTTCCATCGGAAGCGCATTTGCTGCAAATGAATTTTCCGGCGAAGCCAGAGCGGTTATAGGCGCAAACCTCACCGAAGATCAGATTAACTCTGTTTACGATATATTCTCCGTTCAGCGCGGAAGTGTTCCCGAGCTCACCGTTACGAATCAGGAAGAGCGCAGCTATCTTGAAGGCTTTGTTGATAGCTCCCTTATAGGAACAAACTCCATTTCCTGCGTATATATCGAAGTTTTACCCGAAGGCGAAGGTCTTCAGATTGCAACACAAAATATCAGCTGGTGCACTCAGGAGATGTTTGTAAACGCCCTTGTAACCGCCGGTATCAGCGACGCCAAAATCATTGTTGCAGCCCCCTTCTCTGTTTCCGGCACAGCTGCAATGACCGGTATTTACAAGGCATACGAAGACATCACAGGCAACAAAATTGATGAGGCCGTTAAGCTTCTTGGCACTCAGGAACTCGTTATCACCGGCGAACTTGCCGACCAAATTGGCAGCTATGATGCCGTTGAAATTGTCAATGAGCTTAAGCTTATACTCAGCGAAACCGAAAAAATGAGCGACGAAGAACTTAAAGCTCAGATCGAAGCAATCGCAAAGCAATATGGCGTAAACCTTGTTGATAGCCAGTATGACCAGCTCATAACTCTTTGCAGAGCATTTGAAAAGATGGACGCAAACGAGCTTAAAGAGAAAGTTGAGTATGTGCAGGAAACAGCCAAAAAGCTGGCAGATGCTCAGGAAAAGGTCACCGGTATTACTCAGAAGGTAAAGGACGTTGTTGAAACGGTAAAAACCTTAGTTGAGAGAATAAGCTCCCTTTTCTCCGTATTTAAGAAGTAAATAAAAAAGACGAGGATAAAATCCTCGTCTTTTTTCATGGTGTCAAAAAAGTGTCTTTGCCACTTTTTTGACACTATGAAAAAAGCATTTTTGAGCGATTTTCGCTCAAAAATGCATTGATTTTAACGTGCAGGGGGGCCTTTGCCC
>JAFYUG010000149.1 GCA_017558545.1 Oscillospiraceae bacterium
GATTGAAGAAGTTTTTACTTCTCGCTGATATAATAATCATTCATGTCAAAAATCATATCATCCACATCGGTGTTCATAAACTTGGCATTGATCATATTTGCAGCCTCCTTTCCCTTGTTTTTCTGCTAAAAGATTACTACAAATCAGGAATATGCACAACCAAATCTAAGCAAAGTCTTTGTGAAATATAGGTTAACAAGAAAGCGTATGTGCACGATGGCACACACGCTTTCAAAAGTTATTATCGTATTTTATTTTTTCTGAGTATCCGCAATGACGACAATATCACCAACACCGTCCAGAACCATCGTCGGACGATAAGCGAAGGTGTCAATTGTATTTCGAGCAGAAACACCGGACAGAACCAAAACAGTAGACATACCACATTCCATACCAGAAATCACATCAGTATCCATACGATCACCGACCATAACCGCTTCAGCAGAGTGGCAGCCAAGGATATTCAAGCCGGTACGCATCATTAAAGGATTGGGTTTTCCACAGAAATACGCCTGCTTCCCGGTGGCAAGTTCGATCGGTGCGATCAACGCACGACAGGCAGGGGCAATACCGTTCTCAATCGGACCAGTCAGATCAGAATTAGCTCCAATCAACTTTGCCCCTTTCAGGACCAAGTTGGTGGCCTTGGTTAATGTATCCAGAGAGTAGCTCTTGCCTTCGCCAATCACAACATAATCCGGATTCACATCGTTCATTGTGATTCCTGCATCATAAAGTGCGTTCAATAGACCGGCTTCTCCAATTGCATAAACAGAACATCCGGGAGCCTGTTCCTTGAGGAAAGCTGCAGTAGCCAAAGCACTTGTGTAGAAATGTTCTTCAGACACATCCAGTCCCATGCGAGCCAGCTTCTGCTGAAGTTCACGGGGCGTATAACCACTGTTGTTTGTCAGGAAAAGAAACTCCTTATTTTCTCTGTGAAGCCAATCAATGAACTCGACAACACCGGGCAGTACTTGATTGCCATGGTAGATCACGCCGTCCATATCGCAGATAAATCCCTTTTTCTTGCTAAAATCAATCATTCACATCATTCCTTTCTGTAAGAGTAGTTGATATTTCAAATCGCTTATGTTTTCTCAAATAGTAATCTATCACTACGATTATCATTTTAGGATTGCCATGTGAAATCAAAAATACAAGAAATGTGAAATTTAGGTCAAATAGAAAAAGGCGATACCTGGTTGTGAAAACCAAGTATCGCCAATTTTTCTTGTCGCACTCCTGTACGGCAGCTACCCTATGCCAGTAATGTTCTCATACTGTCTTATTGGAAGTCACCCCACGCCGTACTTTTTTTATTATCATCATTCAAAATCCTTCCAATACTCCCTCACAGACCTTGTCATCTCACGGGAGAAATCGGAATTGAACTTAAAATCGCAAAAGCCTTTGAGCCAGGCTTCATAGCTCTTCTGACCGGCCTTGTAGCCCAGCATATTCCTCAGCTCGGCCTCGTCCATGTCGCGGTAGCCGTTCTCGTGGACGATATGCTCCATGGCGCAGCGCCGGGGCTTTTTGCGGCCAAGCTGCTGCTCGGTGGGGCGACCAAACACCAACATGGCGGCGGGGAATACCCAAGCCGGCAGGCTCAAAAGCTCAGAAAGAGCCTCTTTATTCTCCATTATATCCCCAATATAACATGAGCCTATGCCCAGGCTCTCCGCGGCGCAAACGGCGTTCTGCGCGGCGATATTGGCATCGGATGCGGCCAGCATCAGGTCACCGGGGCCGGGGGCGCGGGCGGCAAGGCCTTCGAAGGAGAAGGCTCTATACCACTTGCGGCAGTCGGCCAAAAAGATGAGCACCATGGGAGCGGAGGCGATGAAGGGCTGGTTATCGCAAAGGGGCACAAGAGCCTTTTTCATGTCCTCGTCGGTGAGGTCCAAAATGGTGTATAGCTGTTGATTTCCCGCGGTGGGGGCTTCGGCGGCTGCGCGGAGTATGGCGGCTTTTTCCTCGGGGCTTATGGCCTCGTCGGTGAAGGCGCGGACACTTTTGCGCTCATAAAGGGAGCGGAGAATTTCGTTCATGGCCTATTTTCCTCAGTTTCTCAGGCTGTGCATGGGAGCGGGGATGCGTCCGCCGCGGGCAATAAACTCAGCGGAGGAGGGGCCGTGGACAGGCATAACGGGGGCAGTGCCCAAAAGTCCGCCGAAGTCCACAGTGTCGCCAACATCCATACCGGGAGCGGGAATAATGCGGACGGCGGTGGTTTTCTGATTGATAACGCCAATGGCAGCCTCGTCGGCAATAATGGCGGAAATGGTCTCGGCGCTGGTGTGGCCGGGAACGGCAATCATATCAAGACCAACGGAGCAAACGCAGGTCATGGCCTCCAGCTTGTCAAGAGTGAGCACGCCGCTTTGAGCAGCGGCAATCATGCCCTCGTCCTCGCTGACGGGGATGAATGCACCGCTGAGACCGCCAACATGGCCGCTGGCCATGATGCCGCCCTTCTTGACGGCGTCATTGAGCATGGCGAGGGCGGCGGTGGTGCCGTGAGTTCCGCAGACCTCAAGACCCATCTCCTCAAGAATGCGGGCAACGCTGTCGCCAACGGCGGGGGTGGGAGCAAGGGAGAGGTCAACAACGCCAAAGGGCACGCCAAGGCGGTTTGCGGCTTCCTGAGCCACAAGCTGACCCATGCGGGTGATGCGGAAGGCGGTGCGCTTGATGGTGTCGGCCACCACGTCGAAGCTCTGACCCTTAACTTCCTTCAGCGCGCAGTGGACAACGCCGGGGCCGGAAACGCCAACATTGATAACACACTCGCTCTCGCCCACGCCGTGGAAGGCGCCGGCCATGAAGGGGTTATCCTCAACGGCGTTGGCAAAAACAACCAGCTTTGCGCAGCCAAAGCCGCCCTTATGAGCGGTGAGCTCGGCGCACTGCTTAATAATGCGGCCCATGAGGGCAACGGCGTCCATGTTGATACCGGCCTTGGTGGTGGCAACGTTGACGCTGGAGCAGACGATTTCGGTCTCTGCAAGAGCCTCGGGGATGGAGGCTATAAGGCGGCGGTCGCCTTCGGTGAAGCCCTTGTGGACAAGGGCGGAGTAACCGCCGATGAAGTTAACGCCGCAGTTTTTGGCGGCAGCGTCCATGGCCTTGGCCACGGCAACGGGGCTGCCGTTTTCGGAGCTTTCCGTTACGAGAGCCACGGGGGTAACGGAAATGCGCTTGTTGACGATGGGAATGCCAAACTCGCGCTCAATGGCGCAGCCGGTTTCCACAAGCTTTTCTGCCTTGCGGCAGATTTTGTCATAAACTTTCTGGGCGCAGCTATCCATATCGGGATGGGCGCAGTCACGCAGGGAGATACCCATGGTGATGGTGCGTATATCCAGATGCTGCTTGTCTATCATGTCCAGAGTCTGACGAATATCGGAAATATTGAGCATTTTTGCCCTCCCTTATATTCTGTGCATGGCGGTGAAAAGGTCACGGCGCTGAATGCGGATGGAAAGACCCATCTCCTCGCCCTTGGCCTCCAAAGCGGAGGAGAGAGCGTCAAAGGTGCAGTTGGCAGCGGCGGTGTCCACCAGAATGGTCATTGTGAAAATCTCTTCCATAATGGTCTGGCTGAGATCGAGAATGTTAACGTTGCTCTTGGCCAGCAGGGCGCTGACTTCGGCGATAATGCCCACGCGGTCGGGGCCGATAACGGTCATAATTGCTTTCATGTTGGGAATTCCTCCGGTTAAAAATTGGATAAGTTGATTTTATCTTATTATGCTGCCTTTTGCAAGGGGGGCGTTAACCTTTGTAGGCTCCCCTATCCGAGGGGAGCTGTCACGGCGTAAGCCGTGACTGAGGGGTTTCGAGGATGATTTGAGCGCCCAGATAGTCGTAAAAACCCCTCCGTCATTTGCTGGCGCAAATGCCACCTCCCCTCGAATAGGGGAGGCTTAAAATCTGCACCTTTAAAAGGCTCCCTTGTGTAAAGGGAGCTGGCATTTGCGAAGCAAATGACTGAGGGATTGCGCCCAAAATCAGCACCGCAAAAATCTGCCCCTCTCAGTCACGGCTTACGCCGTGCCAGCTCTCCCCGAAGGGGCGAGCCTTTAAAAAGAAAAAGGACATCACGAAAGTGATGTCCTTTTTTATTACATAAAGCTTGCAACGGTTTCTTCGGGGGCTTCGCAGGGGCTGATTTCGCGGATTTTCAGCACGGGACCGGTGCGGTCATAGCCGGGGTGGTCCATAATCTTTATGGCGGCTGTGAGCTCCACCCACTGTCCGTTGGAGATATCTCCGCGGGGGTTATTAGTAGCCACAAGGCCTGCAAAGGCAATATCATCGGCGCAGCAGGTCATCATCTGGCGGCCAACAATAATCTCGCCCTCTTCCAAATCCTCGCTGAGAGCCACCTGAGCCTTGAAGCGCACAACCTTGCTCTCGTAGCTTTCCAGCTCCTCGTTAAGGTCGCGATACCAAATGGCGTAGTCATTATCAGCTATCTCAAAGGCCTTGGCCTTCTTGTTGAAGGGCAGGGGGTCAACTATATCGTCATACTTAACCTTGCCGTCAAGACCCTCATAGGCAATGTCGCAGCCGCGGTTGGCGGCGCGGACTATCTTATGGTAGGGCATAATGTCCTCGCCTTCGGGGAAGCGGTTGAAAACTATAAGCTCGCAGCTTTTCAGCTTGTCATAGACCAGCTGGCGCATATTGGCGTTGTAGCTGAGGAAGGTGCTGCCGTCGGCAAACATGAACTCCTGATAAACCGCCCATGAGGGGGGCATGGCCATGTAGAAATCATCCAGCAGCCACATGCCGTTATATTCTACCAGCACTCGTTCGGCATTTGCCTCCAAAAACCAGTTCTGCAAATTCTCCTCGGTGAGCTCCTCAGGCTCTTCCACATAGCGGACGAAAACATCCTTGCAGGCAAAGGTGGAGGGGCAAAGCTCCTCCTCGCCCTCCTCGCACATTATGAGCAGGGTGCGCTCGCCGGAGTTGAAACGCTCATCTTCCAGGGTTTCCTGAAGGAATTTGGTCTTGCCCGCATCCAGAAAACCTGTGAAGAGGTATACGGGAACCTCAATCTGAGGCATATCCA
>JAFYUG010000016.1 GCA_017558545.1 Oscillospiraceae bacterium
GCATGGTCTCGACATCGTGGAGACCCATAAGGTCAAAGCGGAGACCATCCAGCTTATATTCCTTCACCCAGTAGGCGCAGGATTCCACCATAAACTTGCCGAACATATAGCGCTCGGAGGCGGTATCGTTGCCGCAGCCGCTGGCGGAGGTGTTGGCGCCGCTGCTATCATAGCGATAGTAGTAATAGGGAACGATGCGGTTGAAGGAGCTGTTGCCATCATAGGTATGGTTATAAACCATGTCCATGATAACGCCTATTCCGGCTTCGTGGAGAGCCTTCACCATCTCCTTATATTCTTTAATTCTCACTTCGCCGTTATAGGGGTCGGTGGAATAGCTGCCCTCAGGCACATTATAGTTCTTGGGATCATAGCCCCAGTTGAATTCGTCCTCGGGAGTGGTCTCGTCAACGGTGGCATAGTCATAAACAGGCAGCAGGTGGACATGGGTGATGCCCAGTTCCTTGAGATAATCCACGCCAACGCTCTCCCCTGCCTCGTTCTTGAGGCCGGTTTCGGTGAAAGCCAGATACTTGCCCTTATATTCGCTGTCTTCAATCTTGTTGGAGAAGTCGCGGACATGAACTTCCCAGATTATAGCCTCGGAATAGGAGGAAATCTTGTCAGTAAGCTCGGCGCTCTCCCAGCCTTCGGGGTTGGTGAGGCTGAGATCCACAACCATGCCGCGGTTGCCGTTTACGCCTGCTGCTCTGGCATAGGGGTCAACGGCCTCCTGAGTGCCAACGGAGGTGGTAACGGTGTAGGTATAATAGGTGCCGTGGCCGCAAGAGTCGGTGTGGCTCCAAACGCCCTTATCGCCCTTTACCATTTCTACACTCTTATAGGCCTCGCCGCCATCGCCCTTTTCAAAGAGATTGAGGACCACCTTGCTTGCGGTGGGAGCCCACACCTTGAAGGTGGTATTGCCGCCGGAAATGGTGGCGCCAAGATCTCTGCCGTCATAATGATAGTTATCGGCAAACCACCGGCTATCGAATATCTCCATGGGGATAACATCCTTCTCGCCGTAGCCATCGAGCACAACGCGGTAAGAGGCGCTGAGGTCCATTGCTTCCGCCAGAATAATATCGCCGGAGGATGCCTCCTTGCCAAGGGAGCTTAGCTGAGCAATTTCAACTTCCTTGTCCCCTGCATAAACTTTAATATCGCTTATATCGGAAATGGTGGTTTTGGGACTAATGGTATATCGGATGACCTTTTCATCGGCCATGGATGCCATTTTGAACTTCTTTGCCATGTCTAAAGTTTTTCCTCCGTCTTTGCTTATATACTGGTTGCCGTCGCCTGTGAGCAGGTAGACAAAGGTCTCCTTGCCCTCGATTTTGGCGAAGCGGTCGGACTCATAGTCCTTGGTGGCGCTGCCCCAGGAGCTGCCGCCGGGGTCGGAGCAATCTCTGCGGACGATGAAGCCAACTTCCTCTATTCCCTCGGGAACGTTGACTATAACCTTTGCGCCATATTCGCACTCTGTGAAAAGGTAGCCCTTGCCGTCAGCGCCGGGAAACCAAATCCACATATCGCAGTTTTCATAGCCCTTGTCGCTCTGATAATAGAAGGTCAGCTGATTATGTCCTTCGGGAATGGGCTCAAAATACTCCTCCGGCTCGGGTTCGGGCTCGGGAGTGGGGGTTGGCTCTGCGGTGGCTTCGGGAGTGGGGGTTGGCTCTTCTGCCACCCGGCCGCAGGCGGCCATGGGAAGGAGCATACATACAATCAGGAGCAGCGCAATAATTTTCTTCATATTTCCCGTCTCCTCACTTATTTCGCTTGGTGCGAACTGTCATAGCCAGAATGGTCTCTCTAAGCTTCTTGGTGTTATATCGGGAGCTTGCTCTCCAGCCCCAGTTGCCCTGAGCGGTGGAGGGCTCGTTCATGCGCCCTTCCCTGTTGCCCAGCATCAGGAAATCCTGCAAGGGCACCATGGCAAGGTTTGCGCTGCTATTATAGGCAAACTCAATAAGGTCATATACGCGGCTTTGCTCCTTGTTGCGTGGGCATTCGTCGTTAAATCTTGCTCTTGCCTCGCCTTTCAGATTGCGAAGCCAGGTTACCGTGCAATCGGAATCATGGGAGGAGGCATAAACCACGCAGTTAGAGCTTGTAAAACAGCGGGGAAGATTTTCGCTGTCGGGGTCATAGAAGGCGAAATGGAGCATCTTCATGCCGGGGAAGCCGGTGTCCTCCAAAAGCTCAATAACATCGGGGGTGATGAAGCCCAAGTCCTCGGCAATAATCTTGCCCTTGGGATAAGCCTCCTTGAGGGTGCGGAAAAGCTCAATTCCGGGGGCAGAGTCCCATTTGCCGTTTCTTGCGGTGGGCTCGCCGAAGGGGATGTTATAGTAGCCTGCGAAGCCACGGAAATGGTCAATGCGGAGAATGTCATAAAGGCGGAAGGCGTTGCCAACGCGATTTATCCACCAACTAAAGCCCTCTTCCTTCTGTCGCGCCCAGTTATAAATGGGGTTGCCCCAAAGCTGACCGTCGGCGGAGAAACCATCGGGAGGGCAGCCTGCCACAACGGTGGGGTTATACATATCGTCCAGCAAAAACTGCTCAGGAGCAGACCATACGTCCACACTGTCGTGAGCTACATATATGGGCATATCGCCAATGATGCCGATTCCCTTGCTCTTGGCGTAAGCGCGAAGGGATGCCCACTGGCTCATGAACTCAAACTGGCACCAGCGCCAAAAGTCCATCTTCTCCTCGAAGGCACTTGCCTCGGCCAAAGCCTTGGAATAATCTCTATGGCACTCATCCCAAGCCGTCCACTGGCGGAAGCCATAATGCTCCTTCAAGGCCATGAAAAGGGCGTAGCTTTCAAGCCATGAGGCATTTTTCTTCAAAAAGGCCTTGTATTCCCTGCTTTTTTCGAAGCGGGAATATGCCTTGCGGAGAATATCATAGCGGGTATTATAAAGTCTGCCATAGTCCACGCGGACAGAGGAAAACTTCTGCTGGGAAAGCTCTTCTTTAGTGAGGAGCTTTTTCTTTGCAAGAATTTCAAGGTCTATAAAATAAGGGTTACCTGCGGCGGTGGCGGGAGATTGATAGGGGCTATCTCCGTAAGAGGTGGGGTTAAGGGGCAAAACCTGCCAGCATTTCTGGCCACACTCATCCAGAAAATCAATGAAATCATAGGCGCAAGAGCCGAAAGAGCCTATTCCGTAGGGAGAAGGCAGACTGCTGACGGCCATGAGTATGCCCGCTTTATGACGAAAACCGAAATTTTTGGTATTTTCCACAGCTAACGCATCCTTTCATTTTGTCATGATAAATCTAACACAGAGCAGGGAAAAATACAAGGGAGTTGAATGAGCTCAAAGGCGGCAGCGAGCCTCACGCCCTACAAACAAGGGAGCCTTTAACCCCTTGAGCTTGTCATGCCGACCGAGCGCAAGCGAGCGGAGAGTATCTCAATTGCAATCCCTCAGTCAAAAATCAAATAGATTTTTGACAGCTCCCTTTGCACAAGGGAGCCTTTAAAAAGTAAAAGCCGCGTGAAGATTCACGCAGCTTTTTGTTTAGTTATCAAATGCCGTTTCCAATCTTTCGCAGCGGACGGTTACACGGTATTGGCCGCCAACTGTGCAGGTGAAGAGGGTCAAATCCCATTCATCGGCGCACATTTCCTCAACGGCGGTGGGCTGCAGGGTTTCCGTCAGCACAACGCGGTATTCAAAGCGGTTGCCATCCATATCCGTGAAGATAATCTCGCTATCAGGGCTGAGATTTTTCAGCTGTCCGAAATGGCAGTTGAAGTTATGGGCGGCGATTATCAGATCATCCATATAGGCAGAGCCCATATAGCGGCAGGGAGCAACATTCAAGGCGGGATAGCTCCATGAGCTTATAACGGGCAGGCTCAGCCCCAAAGCGGGAATATCCAGAACGCCTATATAGTCCCAGCCGTCTATATTCACCTCGGGCATATCCATCCCGGGGTCAAGGATATAGTCGGGATACTCTATCTCCTCGGGATTTGTGACTATGGTTTCCATGCTCTCGCTTAAGCCGGGATAAACCGTCACTTCCTCTTTTTCGGGGATGGCGGAGGTGAGCTGCTGCAAGGCCTCAGTGCTGGAAGCGTTGGCGGAGTTTTCGCTATGCATATTCCATACGACCAAAGCGATGGCGGCGGCAAGGCACACCACGCCAAGGCTCATAAGAAGGTTGCCTTTTTTCTTAGCTTTCATTTCGTCCGCCTCTTTTTCTTGCCATTCCCGCAGTGAGCAAGGCTATTCCGAGAACAGCAAGCAGGGGGATGGGCCACCAAAGCTGACCGGTCTGAGGTATATCGGGGGGAGGGGGAGGAGGGGGAGGCTCGTTTGTGTTGGTGATAACATAGGTGTTGCCTTTTTTCACCACTTCCGCGGTATAGCCTGCCGGCACTTCCTCAAAAATATAGTAGCTATCCTTCTCAAGATTATCCCATGTGTATTCCCAACCGTTTTCTTCGGAAAGCTCAACAGTTTCATAGGTTTCACCGCCGCGGAGAAGATGGACAATTATTTTATTGGGACGGCTTTTTCCGTCATCCTTCCAAATCTTCTTCACATTGATTTTGGTGAACTCTTCATCATCGGAATCGGGAATGCACTTGGCATGAAGCACCATGTCATAATCCCAGGTTCCGCTTTCTTCATCGTAGCTGGGCAAATAAACAAGCACGGATGTAATATTATAATCCACATTGTTTTGGCTATGCTTGGCTCCGCGCACCAGATAGAGGCCGGTTTCAAGACCGCTGAAGCGGACAACGCCCTTATCATCGCTTTTCGCGGTGGCGGTGGGGAATATTCCGTTAAGAGCTGCCAAAGCCTCCAACTGCTTGCCAAGCTCCACGAGCCCCTCGCTATCAAGGCCGTTTATATCAGCGGACATATTCTTGAAAGAGCCGGTAAGCTCATAACCATCGCCGCCGGGTTTGGCAACAAGATAGACGGAGAACTCCACGCCTACAAGGGGGAAGCCCTCTTTGGGGTCATTGCAGTTAACGGTGAGGGAGCACTCGGCATCCACATCCATAACATTGGAAGCAAAGACAGGGGCGGAAAAGCTCATGAGGAATATAAGTACACTCAGGAGGAGCGCAAGGGTGGATATTCTTTTTTTCATGGGCGTTCCTCCTTTCTTAATCTCTTCGTTTCTTGGGGTTGATAATAACTATTATAAACAGCACCAGCAAAATAGGCAAGGCCACAATGGGTGCCACAATGGTGGGCTCTATCTGTATGGCGTCCGCAACAACATGGACGACCTTGGCCTCTTCCGTTGTTTCAATGCGGTGGCCTCTCACCAGAAGGCGGTGGGAGTTAACGCCATAGGGAGTGCAGGTTACCAGGGTGCAGTAATCCATGCCCTCTTCAACAAGCAAATTTTCCGTTACATGGGGCTCAACTATCAAAATCTGATCCACTTCATAGGTGAGAATTTCATCCAAAACTCTCAGCATGAACACATCGCCAACAACCAGCTTATCGAGGTTAGTGAAAAGCTTGGCGGAGGGCAATCCTCGGTGGCCTGAGAGGACGCAGTGGCTGCTCTCGCCGCCGACGGGAAGGCTTGTCCAGTCCAAATGGCCAATGGCTATCTGCAGCACGGACTCATCGGTGCCGTGGTATATAGGCAAAGAGCAGGATATAGAGGGGATTTCTATGTATCCCATGATGCCCAGACCGGAGATATCCAAAATGCTGTCATAGATAGCGCGCTGTTCATCATCCAGCAGATAGGTATTGTTTCTTGAAAGCAGAGCCTTGTTATACTCCTTGGCTTCATCCCAAAGATGAGCATAACGTTCCTCATCAATGTTGGCAACTTCCTCGCTATAGCTGGCTATAGCTCTTGATTGATGGAGGGAGTTCCAATAGTCGCTTACTGTGGGGTACAGCAGCAAGGACAATCCTGCAAACAAGATCAGGAATAATAAAATTGTAACAAATCTATTCTTTTTCTTCATGCAGGCCTCTCCTTGCCGCTGCCGCCGGGGAGGGATTACCCTCCCCGGAGCGGCTGTGGTAAGAATTTATGTACTTAACTTATTTTCTGAAAGCTTTCCGGCTTAGCCCTGAGCGGTCATGCGTCTGCGGCTTACGAGAACAACAACAGCGCAGATTGCCATGGCAGCGCCGAGGAAGTAGAAGATGGTGGTGCCGACACCGCCGGTCTCGGGGAGGATGGTCCCGGTCTTGTTGACTACGTCAGTGGTGAGGGAGCCAGCGCCTGCGTCTGCAGTAAAGGTGATTTCGCCGGTAGTGACGTTGCCGGAAAGAGAATTGAGAACTTCAAGTCTGGCCTGAGTTTCCCACAGAACATCATGATCAGCGGTAACGGTGAAGTAGATGGGCTCAACCTTGTTGTAGCCATCGGGAGCCTTATCTTCGGTGAGTCTGTATTCGCCGTCATCAATACCCTCGAAGGTAAATACGGTTTCAGCAGTGGTGGCAATGGTCTTGAGATCAAGCCAAGCGCCCTTTACGCCATTGTATTCCTCAGCACCCTCGGAATCTGCAATGAACTTTGCAAGAGTGAAGGTAGCGCCGCCCAGAGGATCATTGTCCTTGTCAACCTTGTTTACCTCTACCTTGTAGGTGAAGGCAATAACGAAATCTTTGGGAGTATATGCAGGAACAGTGGGCTCATTGTAGTTTCTGAATTCACCGAAAACTTCGTTGACGTTACCCTGGTTGCCAAGGATAGCATCTTTGGTAAGCTCAGAGGTGTACTCAACGGTAATCTTGGAACCAACCTTAACGCTATCGATAAGGGTCAGATCTTCGAAAACAACATCAAAAGTATGACCGTCAGCTGCGGGATAAACGACATCGTATCCGGAGGTGAGTTCAACGCCATCAACATAGACAACAGCATCGTTATTGAACTCGAGGCCCTTTTCCTCGGTATCATGGAAGGTGAAGGGGTAAGCAACGTTATTATCCTTGAATGCCTGGAAAGCAGAGGGAACAGTCATGCTGAGCTGGAAGGGGATATCATCGCCGATGTCGTGGTCAGCGCTGTCGTGCCACTGAATTTCAAGCTCTTCGAAGTTAGAATCGTTGATATCGTCAATTTTCTTCTCTACCTTGGGGCCGGAGGTGTGCTTGGAGTTAATAGCAACATCATCCAGAACCTCGATGATGAATGCGGATGCGGTTTCAGTTTCGGGGAGGTCGGTGGAAACATCGATAATCAGGTAGTAGCCTGCGGGAGCGCCGGTGTAGGTGTGGTTATTGCCATCGTTGAGAACTGCATAGGGATCACCGGTCTTGACAGCAGAGAAATATTCAGCAGCCTCAGCGCCGGTCATAGCAGCGATCTCTGCGAGATCTGCTTCGGCAACTGCTTCACCTTCGGTGCCATAGTTCTGGCCGTACTTAACTTCGCCGAGGGTTTCCTTGCCATCGATAACGGACATGGTGCCGGTATAAATCTGATATACGTTATAGGTATGGCCGGCAACACCGGAGCCATCTGCGGAGGGAGCCATGGAAATGTCGTAAGCAGAAGCGCTTACTGCCAGGCCGAGGAGCATAACCAGAGCCAGAGCAATGCAAATGATTTTTTTCATAATGATTTTTCCTTTCCGTATTCTAAATTTTTTAATTTGATTTTGAATTGGTTTTCCACACATCAGGAAGATGTGAAATCCTCCTTTCTGTAGGGTCTGAAATTATACAAGAGGAGTATTGCTGCGCCTGCGCATAGCGCCAGCCCTCCAATGGTATAC
>JAFYUG010000150.1 GCA_017558545.1 Oscillospiraceae bacterium
TAAGCGGTTCCCCTTTGGGTGGATATACCATTGCGGGGGAGTGGCAGGAATTCCCATACTCCGACGAGGAATGGGCAGAAATGTTTATAATGTATGAATTCGAGCCTTTGAGAGAGATGTATGATGAGATACTGTATCTTGGCCCCAGTCCCGACTTAAATCTTCTGCCTTTTGAAGAATTGGACGAATTGGAATCCTTCCGTCAGCAGAATAGTTTTTTCATGAAGGTGGATGGTGAACTCTGGTATGTGAGCACAACGAAGGATTCAAACATTAAGCGCTGGATCAGCAGTATATTTGCTCTCAAAAAGGAAGAAACTCTCGGGAAAGCGAGTTTTGTTTATCCGGACGGAACGAGCAATGAACCGGGAATGTCGATAGAATTTTCTGATGGCGTGGAGAGTGTTTATGCTTTCTGCACTAATGGCAGTATGGCTATGTATGTCCGGGACGAGCTTTTCGCGTGGGCAGACGGCTCAATAAACGTTTCTGGAGTTGACAGTATATTCTGGACGCCTGTACAGCAGGGCAATGATTATCAGCGTCCGGAGCCATACGGACTTGCGGAAAGTGATTTAATACACCTTGTTGTGCATTTTGACGACCAAAGCAGTATAATGTGCTCCATCTATGCCGACTATGCCGAGGGGGTCTACACACTTCGGCCTGTTGGAAGAGGAGTTTATCTTGAGCAGAAGGGCGAGGGGGAGGCACTTTTGAGCTTTGATCGCAGCTATGCCCATCCCAATTCTCCCAATGCCGAAGATCCCGCCGAAATTACAGCCGGTTCTCCCTTTGAACTGCTGACAGGACTTATTTTTAACAGCGAAAGCACTTATAAGCTGGCGGGCGGAGGCTTTGACCATAGTGACATAGCAAAGCAACAAATAAATTCTATTTTGGAAGCTCTTGCATTACTTAGCCCTGATGAACTGAAAGTTGGGCGGGGGATGCCCTATACAGGAAGCCTTGGATTTCAGATTCCCAGCGGTGATCACGTTATTCTCGGTTATTGCGGTGATTTTGTTGAATTGCAGCTATCTGAGCCGCTTAGAGAGCTATACCCCGCTGATGGCGGAGTTTGGGAAATTCACAATGCCGCGCTGACCGAGCTTTTGACGGAGATGATCGCCCTTGATGAAGATTACAGTATTCTCAGGGGTGAGGCTGAGAATGTGACCGGTATGGAGCTTATCTTGCCGGAAAGAAGTATTGTTCTCGGGGAAGAACTTGTTGAACTGGCCATGGGATTGTTTTCGAGAGGAAAAAGCAGTGCCGAGGTATATGCCACCGATATTGAAGATGTGAAAAATATAAGTTATGCCCTGAAGGTGAAGTACGCCGATGGCAGCAGTGAACTTTTGTTCATTGATACTCAGGAGGATAGTTTCAGACGTTATACTCAAAGTGATGACGGTATGCTTAATTCCGTACGCGTCACGCTGTTCTGTCCCGAGCTTTGGACCTTGCTGAAAGAGCAGGCAGGACTTGTGGAAAAGGAAGATTTACCGGGCCTGAGCATTGGTTTTGTCAATAATAGCGATGCCGAGGCGAATAAACTTGAAGTATGCTTAGGCTCCGCTGACGCTTTGGGCTATAGTGCAATCTCCACCATCACCCGGGGTGGATATACAAGCAGCGCAAGCATTAAACCAATGGAAAAAGGCGAGGAGTATTTCTCAAATTTTAGTGCGGAAAGCTTGGGTGTCGTGGCGGAATTTGAACTTATCCGAATCGATTTCCTGCTTGATGGAACAAAGATAGGAAGCTATACTTTTGAACGGAGCAAAATATGGGGTGGCTATCTTAGCTGCGAACTGCGCTCGGATGGTGTATTCACCGTCCTTGCACATGGGCCTAACAGTATTAGCTTTGCTTATGACGCAGACAAAAATAACGCCTTGCAGCTTGATTTCGGGAAATGGGATAGCCTGGAATTAACTTACGATGGCGGAGCAATGATGTTTACATCCGACGGTATTGGTTGGGGCGATTTTACCGGCAACAGAGTGTTCTTCGAAAATGAAGATATTTTCTGGTCGCCCATGGAACCTGTGGACGATGAAGATGAAAATGTACTGGCAAAGCGCGCAGACAGCGCAGCTGTGGTGTTCTCGGTTTCCGAAAACGGAACTACCTTTGGCGGCGCTTTGAGCATTGAGGGTATAGACGGACTATACACCGTAAGCGCAATGGATGAAGCAATTAATCTTGGCCTTGGCTCGGATGGCAGAGTTGTGGTTATTTGGGATGATCGCTTCCGTGGCGGTATTGAAATGTTGTCATAGCAGGTAATGCAGTTTATACAAGAAATATTCCCCACGAGAAGTCTCGTGGGGAATATTTCTAATTTCTGGTGAGTTTTTTCATCCATCTATACTTTCTGAAATGAATAAATGTAGGCAGGCATTTGAAAATTTGGTCGGACTGGATAACCACGACCACCCATTCAACGGGCAGTTTCCACCAAAAGGCTGCTGCGAAGGAAAGGGGCATAACTATAAGCCAAGTGCTTATAAGATTCATTTTCATGGTGAATTCGCCGTCGCCGCCGCCTTGGAATATGCCGAAGCTTACGGGCATCTGGTAGCTCATACCTACCATGATAATGCCCATTATGGCGATTAGATTGGAGGCCATAACTGTGGACTCGGCGTTAAGCTCATAAAGAGAGAGCAGGGGATTGCGAAGTAAAACCAGAGCAATACCAAGGATAATGCCAATGGCAAGGTCAAGGCAGGAGAGGGTGCGGGCATCAGACTTTATTCTTGCCATATCTCCGCGGCCTATGGCCGTGCCTATCATAACGGCAGAGGTGGAGGACATGGCAATAACGATAACCTTGAGATACTGATAGAAGGTTGTTGCAACGGAATTTGCGGCTATGGCGTTATCGGAAAGATGACCCAGTATTGCGGTCTGCATGGGGACGGAAACACCCCAGAGTACAGTGGCGCACATGATGGGGAAGTATACCTTGCGGTAATCGCGGCTGAGCTCGGGAGACCTTTTGAAAAGCTCCTTGGAGAAAAGCTTAAGCTTTTTATCCTTGAAAATAAGATAATAAACAACAATAATAAGCTCCGCAATTCTGGCAATCAAAGTTCCGATAGCCGCGCCCTTGATGCCCATTTCAGGCATTCCAAGCTTACCGAAAATAAGAACATAGTTTATGCAAACATTGATAATAAGGGAAACCAGGGAGACATAGAAGGAAATTTTAACAGTTTCCACGGCTCTCAGCGCTGCCATCAAGGTTTGGGTCACCACGAAGAGCAGGAATGTCCATGAAATAAGCAGGAGATAGCTTTTTCCTTGCTCCAGAATTTCCGGAACAGAGGTGAAAATCTTCAGGATAGGCACGGGGAAGACCTGGCAAAGAATAATCAAAATAACGCAGACTATTATTCCAAGCTTCAGCGCTATGCCGGTGAGAGTTCTTATAGGTTCTGTTCTCCGCTGACCCCAATACTGGGCGGCAATGGCAACAAGGGCGTTGCCAACGGATATGGCAAACTGCTGCACCATGAAAAATATCTGGTTAACTATGGCCGCACCGCTGAGAGCATCCTGACTATAAATGCCCAGCATAAGGTTATCTGCCATATTAACGCTATAGGCCACAATGTTTTGCATGGCCACAGTTAGAAGCATGGGGAATAGGGCGGCATAAAAGGCTTTATCCTTTGTGAAAAAACTTTGTTTTCTAAGTTCCATGAGTAAGTTCCTTAAATAAATATTGCACCTATTTTAATCCACATGAAGATATAATGTCAATCTCTCTTATTTTTGTGTTGCCGAATAAAAGCGAATATTGTATAATCTATATATTATTTTTAAGGGAGAGTGGACCTTATGGCCAGTACCGCCGTTTTGGGCGTAACCTTCGTTGATGTTAAAGGATTTCCCAGAGCTAAATATGACCCCGTTGGTCGCAATCTTGGCATGGTTAAAATAGTTCATGGCGGAGTTTCGCGCAATGTCGTA